>JBGTHN010000519.1:0-24305 GCA_041746235.1 Pyrinomonadaceae bacterium
TGTGGGACGGCAGGATCAACAATAAACGTATAGATGGACCTGCTTCGGACAAAAAAGGTAAAGGTAAAAACAATAAACCTGAAAAAGCCGATAAAAACAAAGGTGGCGACAAAGGAAAGAATAAAGGTGAAGATAAGGGGAAAAACAAAGGTGACGGACATGGAAAAGGTAAGGGCAAGAACAATTAAACAAAACTAAATAATTCCTACACTTTATGGGAATTCGATTGTCTTTTATTATGAAGGCAATCGATTTTTTTTATAACTATATGAACAAACAACTAAATTGGTATTCTGTTGAAATCGAAGTAAAAGCGGGTAGAGAAGAAGCGATAGAACACGCCTTAAACGAACTCAATTCGCTCGGCAATGAGATCAACAATCTCGGCAAGAAAGATGCGGAAAATCTAACTGTGATAGGATATTTTAACGAATTGCCGAAAGATGAAATTTTGCAAAAAAAACTTGCTGAAGCCTTGAGAATCTATGGTTTTTCAATTGACGAAATTCTAAATATCGAAACAAAAGAAATCGAAGATCAAGATTGGCTTGCCGAATGGAAAAAGCATTGGAAACCAACTATAACTGATAAATTTATCATTACGCCGCCTTGGGAAAATATCGAACCAACCGACAAATTTATCATACAAATAGAGCCGAATATGGCTTTCGGGACGGGAACGCATGAAACAACAAAACTTTGTTTGCGTGCGATCGAAAATTATTACAAAAGCGGAATGTCATTTTTTGATGTCGGAACCGGAACGGGAATTTTGGCGATTGCGGTAGAAAAATTCAACACTCAAGATTCAAAATTCAAAATTGTTGGATGCGACACGGATTTTGATTCGGTTCAGATCGCAAAGGAAAATGTGTTGTTAAATGATGCAGAAGGAATAGAATTTTTTGTCGGTTCGATCTCGGAAGATACGCCCGAATTTGATTTTGTTTGTGCAAATGTAACCGCTGATATAATTATTCCGTTGCTGCCGCTTTTGATTAAAAAATCAAGGCAAATTTTGGTTTTATCAGGAATTTTGGTTGAGCAGAAAAGCGAAGTTTTAGCAGAATTGAAAAAATATAATATTGAAAATCCAAACATCGAAACCGATGGCGAATGGATTTCGGTAACTATCAAAAAGTAAATTTCAGTTTAATAATGTAGTGTTATATCTAAAGAAAATCTATCAAAAGATATATCCGCTTATTTCAAATAAATGGACGGGTTACTCTTTGTGTATAAGTGGGTTTTTGTTGGTAATAATCGCTTTTGCTCCCGGATATATGTCGCCTGATTCAATTGATAATTGGAATCAAGGAAGAACAGGAGTTTTCAGAGATATAAACGCTCCTTTGATGGCTTATCTTTGGGGAATAACTGAAAATTTAGTTTCGGGTCCTTCAATAATGTTCCTGTTGCAAAACTTGGTTTTTTGGACGGGAATTTTAATTTTTTGGTGGGTGGCAAATCGCAGATCCAAAGTGTTGGGTTTTTGCTTTGTTTTAATAGCCTTTATGCCGCAGATTTTGTCGCAATTATCAACTGTCTGGAAAGACATAGGATTGGGAGCAAGTCTGCTTTTTGCATCGGCAATTATTTATTATTCAAGCCACACGAAAAAAAATCTTATTCTTTTAATAACGCCGATATTTCTCTTTTACGGTTACGCCGTTCGTCTAAATTCCGCACCCGCAATTTTGCCAATCGTAATTTGGACAAGTTTTGTCATTTTTAGAAATAGCGGTCTGTTTGATAAATTTTCGCCAAAAACTAAAGTGTTAATCCCAATATTTGTCGGCTTAATTTATTTTGTTTCGCTATCTGCAACGGTTTATTTTGTAAATAAAAGTCTGACCAAAGGAGTAACTTCATATCCGTATCAACAAATTTTTATTTATGATCTTGCGGCAATTTCAAAAGAGCGAAACGAAGTTTTATTTCCCGAATATGCGACAAAGAGCGAGAGTTTTTCAATCAAAAATGTATCCTCAGAATATAATTTGAGGTCGGTAAATAATCTGATATACGGAGACAGACCAAATCCGGGCGATAAGCCGATAATATTGCTTAGTAAAAACCCAAATGAAATCGAACAACTCAAGAATTCTTGGCTAAAAAGTGTGTATGAAAATCCGATAATTTATTTGCGTCATCGTTGGAATGTGTTTACACAACTCATTGGGTTTACACGAAATACGGTTTCAAATCCGTATTGGGAAGACGGTTTTGAAACAAATCCTCAAGAGTTTAAAGTAGAACCGAATACGCTCAATAAAGTATTGATGAAATATTTTCATCTCTTTCGCAAATACTTCTTTTTTAGAGGTTATTTTTGGTTACTATTAACTTTTTATTTCCTTTATCGCTCCATCAAAGAAAGGCTAAATGAAGAATGGGAATTAGTTTTTTATCTTTCCGCAAGTTCTATTCTATTTACCTTTGCATATTTTCCAACAACTCCTTCAACCGAATTCAGATATTTATTTTGGACAGCAATTTCTTCCGCACTCGTAACAGTGTTTGGAAGTTATTTGGTTTTGAAAAAGAGACGAGAGAAAAAACAGAAAGAAAAAGTATCTTCAATGGAAATTTAATTATCTTTTTGTGGCTGAACTGCTATCGGAATATCGCCATCATCGGTGATCGTGATGATCGGCTGACGTTTTTTCGGTTTTCCTTCGGTTTTTCTGGAACGTAGGATCGGCGGAGTTAAGATCGGGGCGATTTTTAAAGGTGAGAGCGATTGAGTTCGTTTTAAGATCGAACCGCCGCGTCCCGCAACCCAAAGATTACTTCCGCCTTGATAGACGATTGCTTGCAGGGAATTGCTTGTAATATTCGGCTGTGTTTCCCAAGTTTCGCCGCCGTCCTTTGTCCGCAAAACTCCGCCGAATTGTCCGACGATGATCGCTTCGGAATTGTTGACTGCCGTTACCGCATAAAGACTTATTTTGACAGGCGATTCCAGATCACGCCAAGTGATTCCGCCGTTTGTAGTTTTTAAGATCGTGCCTTCTGCTCCAACCGCGTAACCCGTTTTTTCGTCATAAAAACTTATCGCATATAGATTTTTATCAAGATTTGTCTTAACGGGTGTCCATATTTCGCCACCGTCGAATGTTTTCAGAATTGTTCCTTTGTCGCCGACGATGATCCCGTTTTTTTCGTTGGCGAAAAATACATCTTCAAGCCAGACATTTGTTCCCGAATCGAGTTTTTGCCAATATGCTCCGGCGGATGTCGAACGCAAAATTGTGCCGTTTGCACCAACGGCGAATCCGGTATTTTTGTCGGTAAAATAAACTCCGAGCAAATCTTCTTTAGTTCCGGAAACTCCATTTCCCCAAGCCGCTCCACCATTGTTCGATCTTAAGATCGTTCCTTTATCACCGACAATAAATGCGTTTTCTGAATCCAAAGCATCAATCGAATTTAGATTTTCCTCCACGCCTGAATAGACTGGAAGCCACAATTTGCCGCCGTCATTTGTCAGACGGATTCTGCCATTTGAACCGATTGCCCAACCAACCTCATCACCAATAAATGCAAGATCATTGATGTCTTCGCGTCCGCCGATACTCAACCTTTGCCAACTAAAACCGCCGTCATTCGTCCGAACGATCAATCCATCATCGCCGACTGCCCAACCTGTGAATTCATCAGCAAAATACATGGCGACCAATTTCGGATTCGTACGAATATTAAAAGGCAGCCAAGTTGTTCCTCCGTCGCCTGTCAACCAGATTTTGCCGTTGCTGTCGGTCATAAAACCTTTGTTTTCATCAGCAAAATTCAGCGAAAGCAGATCGGCACGGCTGAAAATCTCTTTTTTCTCCCAAGTTTCGCCGCCGTCAATGCTTTGCACAACGCATCCGGCATAACCGATAGCAATAAGTTTGTCTGCCGTTAAAAACTTTGCTCCGGTCATTAAAACTTCGCCACAAGGTTTGGCAATTTTCCAATTTTCACCGCCATCTTTGGTCGAGAGAATTTCTCCGCCGGCACTTATGGTTACTGCTCTTTCTGTATTAAAAGCCGAAATTTGTAACAGATGTCTTTCCGTTTTACTAGTTTGTTCAAACCAATTTTTACCGCCATCTTCTGTTTTAATTATGTTTCCATAAGTTCCGACGATCCAGCCCGTGAGAAAATTTTCGCCCGCAAAACTTACGCTGTAAAAATGAGTTTTGAATACTTTTTCATATGGTTTCCAAACTTTTCCCGCATTATCAGTTGTAAAGATCGCTCCTCTCGCACCGACAATAACTGCATTTTTTTCGTCTTTGACAAAAACGCCTGAAAGCGTCGTTTGAATTGGAATGATCTGCGTCTGCCATTCAAAACCACCGTTTTTTGTGTAAAGAACGGTGGTATCCGAACCGACTGCGAAACCTGTTTTTTTATCTTTTGCAAAATGAATAGAAAAAAGCGGATTACCTTGCGGAAGCGGATTTTGCCAAGCCCAGCCGTTTTGTTGTGAGTAAGCAGTAAGCAGTAAGCAATGGGAAATAATAAGCAGAAGAGAAGAGGTGATGAGGAGACGAGGAGACGGGGAGAAGAAGAATCCTTTCGCAAAGATTCTCCAATTCTCCAATTCTCCTTTTATCCTTTTATCCTTTTCTCCGTAACTCATTAAATTTCCGTAACTCCAATTTCCAAAATCGCTTCGTCCATAAAATCTTCATCAACTCTTCCGAGTTCAGCCGTTTTACGGGCAATATCGTCGGCAACTTCTTGAACGATGTGTCCTGAATGACCTTTCACCCATTCCCATTCGATGTCGTGTTTGGAGGCGGCTTTATCTAACCTTTTCCACCATTCCTGATTAGATTTTTTGCGGAAATTTCCGAGCATTGTCTGGACAACATAACGCGAATCACTTAAAACACGGACTTTACAAGGTTCGGATAATTGCAGTAAACCGATTTCCGCCGCCGCAATTTCCGATTGTTGATTTGTCGCCACGCCTAAATATTTGGCAAACGCCCGCCAATAACCTTTATAACCCAATAAAGCACAGGCTCCGGCACGAGAGTTTTTTTGTCCATTCCCAAGCGATGAACCATCGCAAACTATTGTTACTTCTTTCATATTAATAAAACGAGAGATGAGTTTATTATACCAATTTAAATATATTTTACTGTTTCTTCCCAACCTTTTTTCAAATCAAATTCAGGTTTGAAACCCAATTCTTTCTGGATTTTCGTTCCGCTGATCGCCATATCTTCGTTTATTTTTTCCAGCATATTTCGCAAATTCAAAGGTTTGCCGATCAGTTTTGTCAAATTATCTCCAATGCCAACCAACGGTTTCACAAACGCGATCGGAAGTTTTATATTCGGCGTTTTTTTATTTAAAGCCTTGGCGATCGCTTCGACGATCTCATATAAAGTATGAATTTCGCCATCTGTTACATTATAAATATTTCCATTCGCATTTTCGTTTTCAGCACATAAAATAGCCGCTTTAACGACATCTTTAGCGTGGATCAAAGTTCGCCGATTGTCGCCTTTTCCGATAAAAACAAATCGTCCTTTTTTAATTGCTTTGACAAGTCGCGGAAAATTTCCTTTCATACGCGAACCGTAAACCGCCGCAAGACGCAAAACTACACCGCTTTTTTCTGCAAGAACAAATTTTTCGGCTTCGGCTTTTGTTTGAGCATAAATTCCAACAGGATCGAGCGGACTTTTTTCATCAAAAATTTCTGTCCCATCGGTTGTTCCATAAACATTTATTGTGCTGGCAAAAATAAACTTTTCGCAATGGTTGCGGGAAATTTCAAGTAGCTTTTTCGTCGCCTTTACATTTACAGCTTGATATTCAGCTTTTAATTTTTCGTTCGGGTTATTGATGTGTAATTTTGCCGCAAAATGAAATATCCATTCGGCATCGGCAACAGCTTTTTCAAGTGCGGTTTCATCACGCAGGTCGCCGATGATAATTTCTGTTTCCTTGGGTAATAAATTTTCGTTTGGATTTCTTATCAAGACTTTTACATGATGATTTTGAGCGATGAGTTCGCTTACAAGTATTGGTGCAATTGCTCCGCTTGCTCCTGTTACGAGGACTTTTTTTGATTTATTCGTCATTCAAGAAAACCTCGAAATATTTTTGCAAAGCTGTTTCAAACGAGTATTTTGTCTCGGCGGCATAACGTGAGCGTTTACCAATTTCTCCAAGATTATTGCGTTCGGAATAAGCCTGTAAAATTGTTTCTTTTAATTTTGCAGGCTCGTGCGGCGGAGAAATCCATCCGGCTTGTTCTTCCTCAATAACGATTGCCGGTTCGCTTCCGTCTTCGACAATTGCCAAAATCGGTTTTCCGGCGGCGAGAAAATTATAAGTTCGGCTCGGCATTGCAACGGCTTTCATTCCCTTTATTAAAGGCACGAGAGCAACATCGCAAGCGTTGAGAAAATTCGTTTGATCGCTACGCGGACGCGGCGGCAGAACAGTTACATTGCTTAGATGTTTTTCTTTGATCTGCGTTTCGAGCCAATTCTTTTTTCCGCCCGCACCGATAAATAAGAAATGAATCACGTCGTTTCCTTCTTTATGTAAAAGTTCAGATGCGGCGATAATACTTTCGACATCTTGTGGCGGTCCCATATTTCCCGCATAAAGAAAAACAAACTTATTCTCTAACTTCAATTCTTTCAAAAGTTCGTTTTCGTCCCGCCGAATCGGTGAAACTTCTTCAAGCGATGCCCAATTTTGTATTGTCACAACCTTTTCCCTGTTCGCTTCAAGTTTGTTTTTTACAACCACTTCCATATCACGTCCGACTGTGATTATTTTATCTGCACGATGATAAAGCCAGCGATTTAGACGATTGATCGTTTTAACAAGAAACGAATCGGGTTTTGAACTTCCGACCGCTGTTAAAACTTCCGGGTAACTGTCATGAAGCAGAAAAACAAAGGGAACTTTGCGAATCTGACACGCCAAAGCAATAAGAAATGGTAAAGACATCGGTGCGGTTACGACAAGAACTTTGTCAGTATTTTTGAAACGAAAAAGTGCATTAAAGAACATCGAACCGCCAAGTGTGAGCATATTCAACAGACGAAACGGCAAGATATTTTTATCAAGCGTTGTGCCTTTGCATCGTTTAACGTCAACATTATTAAGCGTTTCACGCGATGGTGCGACAACTCCACGCGAGAGATAACTCGGTTGTCCGCACAAAACGGCAACGTCGAATTTTCTTGCCAAACCTTCGGCAGTTTGTGTCAGGTAATATGCTGTTGTATTTTCTTCGGGAGCGTAAGGCTCACCAACCATCCAAAGTCGTTTCATTCGTTAAAAATGATACGAATCAAATGCAAACACCGTCAAGCGTCGGATATTCTTATTTATTTTTTTCGGATTAATTTTATATGAATAATTGACCTAATTGCGTAATTCTTGAAATAACCAAGCCTTTGCCATATTCCAATCTCTTCTGACCGTTACATTTGAAATATTTAAAACTTCGGCTGTTTCGTCGGTTGTCATTCCGCCGAAATATTTTAATTCGACGACCTTTGCCTGCCGTTCATCAAATTGTGCAAGTTCATTCAAGGCTTCATCCAATGCCACAAGATCAACCGATTTTTCATTTGAGGAAATAAATCTAGCTTCATTTAAAGGTAAATTTTCATCTTTGCCGCCGCGTTTGTCGCGTTTTCGCGTGCGGGCATAATCTACAAGAATCCTCCGCATCGCACTCGCCGCAATTGCAAAAAAATGATTGCGGTCTTCGTAATCAATATCATCTTTATCAACGAGTTTCATATAGGCTTCATTGACCAAAGCCGTCGTTTGCAAAGTGTGTCCCGAACGCTCATTTCGCAAATATGCGGAAGCACGCCGCCGTAGTTCCTCATAAACAAACGGAAACAATTCATCAAACGCATCTTTTTTCCCACTTTTCCATTCGTGTAGAAGTGCGGTGATGTGTTGTGTATTTTGTTTTTCGTTATTCATTTTAGCTGTTTGAATAAAAGGATATTCGCACTCATTTTTTCTGTCAACAAAAAATGAGCGGATTTGTCTGAGGTTGTCGCTTATAAGTTAGAAAGAAAACATTGGAGGAAAAAATATGAATAATAAATATGAAAATAATTTGAATGATGTGGAAAGAATTAGTCTTTTGACAATGATAACGATGAATCTATTGTTATTTGTAATTGTCGGCGGAACTATTTGGTCGGTTTATATGGTCATCAAGAATGCAAATATGTTGAACCAATTCGTTTCCGGAAATTTTTTCTTTTAATAAATTTTCAAAATATGAGCGTTTTCTTCAAATTTTGTCGCGTTTACTATTGAAGGATAAAAAACTTCGATTAAAAAAAAAAGAAACAGGAGAAATATAAATGAAAAAACAAGTATTAATATTTATCGCAATAATAATAATGATTCCAAATATTGTTAAAGCACAAACCGATGCAAAATATGCCGAGGACGAAAAAGCAATACGGCAAGTTGTGCAAAATATCTCCGATGCGTGGGCGGCTGGCGATGGTGTGAAATATGCCGATAATTTTACAGACGATGTGGATTACACAGTTTGGAACGGATACCGAATCAACGGACGCGAAGAAAATATCAAAGGTCATCAGGAGATATTCGACACCTTTTATAAAGGAACAAAAATTCAAATGGAGATCACAAAATTGCGTTTTTTAACTGATGATGTAGTTATTGTTCATCTGCAAGGCAAAATGTATAAAGAAAGCAAGCGTGTCGAAGATGTTCCATCGGTTGTGCCTTTGATGGTTTTCAAAAAAGTGAATGGCAAATGGCGAGTCGCCGTGTTTCAAAATACTCCGATCATCAAGCGGGGCGAGTTGGTAGTTGGGAAAGAATCTGAAAAAGAATAATAATCAAACTTAATAAAATCAGAGAAAAGTATTATGATTGTTGAAAAATTCAATCAAACACTTTTTTCTGATGAACAAATGTCCCCAATGTCTGAATGTTTTATCCATCAGCGTCGAGGTTTGTCCAAAATGTGATTTTTCAATTATTGCAGACATAACCGAGACGCTGATTAATTATGATTTGGATATAACACAGGCGACAAAAATTTTATCGGATGAAAAAATGACCCCTGAAAAATGGCAAAAAATTAAAGGTTTGTTTGAAGCGGTTCAAGATGTTTCACCCGATAAACGCAGAAAGTTTTTGGAAAACGCTTGCAGTGGTGATAGCGAATTAAAATCGGAAGTCGAGAAACTTCTAAGCTCATTTGAAAACTCAGAATCGTTTTTGGAAAGTCCAGTTGTTGGCGAAGCTGTGAGTTTGTTTGAAGAAAAGAAAACTCTCGCTGCAAATCAAACGACAGGCAAAATAAACAATAAAAATTTTGTTGCGGGAACTGTTTTGCACGAACGCTATCGTATCATCGGTCTTCTCGGCAAAGGCGGAATGGGCGAAGTTTATCGGGCGGAAGATTTGAAATTAGGTCAGGTTGTCGCACTCAAATTTTTGCCTGAAAAGTTAGAAAAAGATAAAGCTACGCTCGATAGATTCATTGGTGAAGTTCGCACGGCAAGACAAGTTTCGCATCCGAATGTTTGTAAGGTTTATGACATCGGCGACATCAACGGCAAACATTTTATCTCGATGGAATTTATTGACGGCGATGATCTTTCGCAATTACTTCGCCGAATTGGTCGTTTGCCATCCGATAAAGCAGCGGAGATTTCCCGACAAATTTGTTTCGGTTTAAATGCGATACATGATGCAGGAATTCTGCATCGTGATCTAAAACCTGCAAATGTAATTATTGATTCAAAAGGGAAAGCGAGAATTACAGATTTTGGAATTGCGGGAATTGAAGCAGATATTTCTAAAGAAGAGATTCGCGTTGGAACTCCTGCTTATATGTCGCCCGAACAAATTACCGGCAAAGAAGTTACAACAAAAAGTGATATTTATTCACTTGGATTATTGCTTTACGAGATTTACACGGGCAAACAAGCGATGCAAGCCGATTCTTTTGAAGAGTTAATTGAAAAACAAAAAACCACACAGCCGACGAATCCTTCAAAATTTGTTGAAAATATCGAACCAATTGTTGAGAAAACAATTAACCGTTGTTTAGAAAAGAATCCGAAAGACCGACCGAAATCTGCATTGCAAGTCGCACTTGCTTTGCCGGGCGGAAATCCTTTAGAAGCAGCGATTGCAGCAGGTGAAACTCCGAGCCCCGAAATGGTTGCCGCTGCTCCGAAAAAAGGTGCTTTGAAGCCGATGGTGGCTTTGGGAATTCTCGCTGCATTTTTTATTACGGCTTTTTGCATAATCGCATTACATTTCAATGTGCATACTTATGCCTTTACGCCGTTTGAGAAATCGCCCGAAATTTTAGCGGAGAAATCACGCGAGATTTTACAAAAGATCGGCTATACCGAAACACCGACTGATTCTGATTACGAATTTGTTCAGGACAATAGTTTTCTGCAATATTACGGGTTTATCGGAAATCAACGAAATTTACCGCCTCGCAAAGAGATGCTTCTTACCGGACAGCCTTACGATTTTTATTTTTTATATCGCCAATCGTCGGACTATCTGGAACCGATAGATTCGGTGAAAGTAACTGAAAACGAGCCGCCTTTGACGATGCCGAAAATGGTAAATCTTAAATTAGATGTTCGCGGGCGGCTCCTTGAATTTGTCATCGTTCCGCCGCGAATCGGTTCAACTGAAAATAGAGCAGAAACTGATTGGAAAGTAGTTTTTGAATTGGCGGGATTGGATATAGCCAAATTCAAGCAAACTGAATTTCAATGGACTCCGCCCGTTTTTGCCAATAAAACACAGGCGTGGGAAGGAACTTTGGCGGATTTCCCGGAAATTCCGATTCGCGTGGAAACCGCCGAATTTAATAACAAACCTGTATATTTTCGTGTAGTTTCTCCTTGGGATTCGGAAACGGAAAAAATTATCGAGAGGCAGAGTATATTTGAAGAAGGACAAATTGGAATAATTCTGCTTATTCTCTTGATCGCCTTAGCAATTATTGGTTCATTAGTTTTGGCTTATCGAAATATCAAGGCAGGACGCGGCGATCTGCGGGGCGGTTTGAAATTAACCATATTTCTATTTCTTCTTGCATTTGTCGGGCAAATGATCGAAGCCGATCACGTTCCGACCGTTTGGGGCGAATTATCAATTATTTATGAAGCGATCAGCTATGCGGGGATAAATTCATTTCTTGTTGGAATATTGTATATCGCTCTGGAGCCGTTCGTTCGCCGTTCGTGGTCTGAAATGCTGATCTCATGGAGCAGACTGATGGCGGGAGATTTCCGTGATCCGATGGTCGGACGCGATGTGCTGATTGGCGGTTTGATGGGACTTGGACACATGCTCGGCATCCACACAGGCTTTATTCTGATGCGGTTATTTTTAGGAGAAAATGACAGCCTACTCATATTTGTTTTTCTAGATTCACTCAATAGTTTTTCAGGTTTGATCGGGATATTTCTTAATAACATCGTTACCAATACAGCAGTTGGTTTAATAATTGTCTTTATCGCCTTTTTCTTTTATTTGATAACAAAGAAAAAAGTTTTGGGTGTGTTGGCGGTCGGTTCGCTATTCTTTATTTTGCAATTATTGATCGTTATTTCCGTGTATCATTGGGTTTTTGTTTTCGCTGCTTTGGTAAACGCGACTTGTTTGATAGTTGCCCTCGGACGACACGGCTTGCTTGGAATGATCTCATTCTGGGTATTTTTTGAAGCCATCTATGAATATCCGATGACTTTTGATACGGGAAGTTTCTACTTTCCTCAATCAGTTTTGACGATAATTATTATATTAGGTTTAGCAACTTACGCCTTTTACATTTCCATCGCCGGACAGCCAGTTTTTGGCAGAAAATTATTAGAACCTTCCGATTGAATAATATTTCACTTTAAAAACTTTTCGACTGAGCAAACTCCTGTTATTCTAATGGCAAAATATATATGCACACACCACCTTTATTTGCAGATCTGTTGATCATTCTTTTAGTTTCCGTGCCGGTCGCTTTGCTTTGCCTGCGTTTAAAATTGCCTTTGCTTGTCGGATTTATGCTGACGGGAATTCTGATCGGACCTTACGGACTTGGACTTATCGAGGAACTTGAAGCCATCGAACTTCTTGCTGAGATCGGCGTTATCCTTTTGCTTTTTACGATCGGTATAGAATTTTCAATCGGTCGTCTTGCGAAGATCAGAAATCTAGTATTGATCGGTGGCGGTTTGCAGGTTGTTATTACCATAACAATTACTGCGGTCATTTTTTATCTTTTCGGTCGGCAACTAAATCAGGCGATCTTTTTCGGTTTTTTGGTGGCACTTTCCAGCACAGCGATCGTTCTGAAAAGTTATGCTGAGCGAAATGAGATTGATGCACCACACGGGCGTGCGGGAGTCGGGATTCTGCTGTTTCAGGATATTAGTATTGTTTTGATGATGCTTTTTGTTCCCATACTTGGCGGAAAAGATCCTGTTTCTGTCAGTGCTATTGCCAAAACACTTGGAATTTCGTTTGCGGCATTGGTTATCATTATAGCCGTTGCGTGGTTGCTCGTTCCGAAGATATTAAAACTCGTCGTATCTCTGCGAAGCCCCGAAGTTCTTCTTTTAACGGCGGTTCTAATAAGTTTAGGAATGGCTTGGGTTACGTCGCAATTCGGACTGTCGCTCGCTCTCGGAGCTTTTATTGCCGGGATCGTTCTTTCCGAATCCGAATACAGCAACCAGGTAACGGCGGATATTCTGCCTTTCCGCGATGTTTTCAACAGCATATTTTTTGTATCTATCGGACTGCTTCTTTCGATCTCAGTGCTGATCGAAAATTTACTGAGTGTGTTGATCTTGGTCGTTCTGTTGATTGTCGGAAAAGCTCTGATCGTCTGGGCTGTCATTCGTCTGCTCAAGTTTCCGCAGAGAGTTTCGGCAATGACCGCTTTGGGCTTGGCACAGATCGGAGAATTTTCTTTTGTGCTGGCAAAAGCCGGACGCGGGTTTGAGTTATTGCCCGATGCGGATTATCAGGTTTTTCTCGCCGCGACCATTATCTCGATGATCGCGACACCGTTTTTGATCGCCGCCGCTCCGAGCTTCGGACTTTTTGTCCAAAAGTTTATCAAAGATAGAGAGTCTTCCGATAAAGAAGAATTCTTTGCCGAGGAGGAAATACATGTGACCTCAAGCGGCGGTTTGCACAATCACGTAATAATCGTCGGTTACGGCTTGAACGGACGCAATCTGACCCGTGTTCTGAGAGCAGTTTTGGTGCCTTATACGATCCTTGAACTCAATGCTGAAACCGTCCGACGTGCTAAGAAAAAAGGTGAGAAAATTAATTATGGCGATGCGACACGACGCGAGGTTCTGAGGCACGCACATATCGAAGAAGCCAACGCACTCGTTCTGGCAATGAGCGATCCGCCTGCGGCAAGAAGAGCTGTAATGCTTGCCCGCGAGTTGAATGAAAATCTTTATATTGTCGTTCGCACACGCTATACGGCAGAAATTACCGAGTTGCTCAAACTCGGTGCGAATGAGGTAATACCCGAAGAATTTGAAACCAGCATCGAGATATTTTCCCGCGTTCTGCAAAGATATGGTGTGGCAAGAACCATCATTGAAAATCAGATCGAAGAAATTCGTCGGCAGGGTTATGAAATGTTACGTTCGCCATCGCTTCCCGAAGAAACTAATATTTCAAACCTAAATAACGCCTTACACGCCGCCGCCACCGAAAATATAAAGATAAGGCAAAATTCTCCGGTCATCGGAAAAAGTCTTGCCGATGTTAATCTGCGAGGAGAAACAGGCGTAACGGTTATTGCTGTCATTCAAGATGGAGAAACAAAAGTTAATCCGGGAGCGGATTATATTTTGCAAGAAAATGACACTCTGATTCTGCTCGGCGAGTCCGAAAAGATCGAAAGAGTCAACAAAATTCTGCATTCTATGGAAAAGTGAGGCTTGGCAAGAAAAAATGTTTAGCTGAAAACTTTTCTGATGGTTTTGGAAAATATAAAACAAAAAATTGAGTTTTCGGTTAAGAAATACTTTGTTTACTGCGAAAAAATATTGATCGTAATTCCCACATTTCATCCAATGTTGATAGTCGCATTCATTTTCAATGTCTTGAAAGAAACTGAAGTAAATTAGAAAAATAAAGAGTAGTGTCAATTTAAATTAACTCTACTCTTTATTTTCCACTTTGCTCCTGATATTTGTATTAGTGCGTCCAATTGAAAAATCTGGCTTTTTCTTCCATTGCTTCTTTTGTGGAGTTCGGCAAATAGAATTTCTGCTGAGTTTCAAAGAAAAACGGCGGACGTTTTGTTTTACTGCCGAGTTCGTTCATCGTGGCGGCATCGTAAACGCGACCGTTGATCATTGTATGCGAAACATATTCGCTTCGGCGTAAATCTTTCAAAACATCACCATCAATAATTACCAGATCGGCGAGTTTGCCGACTTCAATGCTGCCGATGTCTTTGTCCATACCGAGATGTGTTGCTCCGCCGATCGTTCCGTTGCGAAGTGCTTCCCAAGGCGTAAATCCGCCTTGTTGCATGATCCATAATTCCCAATGCGATGCTAAACCTTCTCGTTGACCGTGAGCTCCGATGTGGATGCTAACACCTTTATCGCTTAAAGTTTTTGCGTATTTGGCAACTTCAAAATGATTATATTGATCGTCGGGAGCTTTCGGTCTGCGAATTGCACGAGCGGCGAGAATTTCTGCGGGTGTGTAACGCAGCAGACGTTCATTTTTCCAGACATCCGTGCGGTCATAAAAATACTCTTCGCCCATCAGACCGCCGTATGCGACAACAAAAGTTGGTGTGTATCCAAATTTGGTAGAAGACCAAAGGGTTGTCAGGTCTTTGTAGCCTCTGGCAATTGGAAGCGAATGTTCCAATCCTGTATGTCCATCAACCATCATCGTTAAATTTTGATGAAGTTTTCCGCCGCCTTCCGGCACGACCATCATTTTCAATTCATTTGCAGCCGCAATTATCTGCTGGCGTTGTGAACGTGCGGGCTGATTGTAGCTTTTTACGGAAATTGCTCCCGTATCCTTCATTCGTTGAATATGAAACAGTGCATCTTCGTAGCTGTTAATTATGGCTTTTGCTCCAACTGATTCTGCACCATATAGAATTCTTCCGGTCGAGTAAATTCGTGGTGCGACAATTTGACCTGCACGCTGCATTTCGGCGGCTGAAAATATCTCCGAGGTGTCATTAGAAGGATCATGAATTGTTGTAACACCGAAGGCAAGATTGGAATATTGGCTCCAATTTTGGTTCGGGATAATTTGATTTCTTCCCTGAGCACCGTGTGCGTGTGTGTCTATCAATCCGGGAATTATCGTTTTACCTTTGGTGTCAATGACCAAAGCATCCTTGGGAATGTTTACCGCACCGGCTTTGCCGACCTGCACAATTTTGTTGTCTTTTATTAGCACAACACCGGTTTCGATAACTTCCTGTTGATTCTTGGCATCACGCATCGTCACGATCTTTCCACCAACCAGAGCCTTGTAACCAGTCGGTTTGTCGGCTTTTTGAGAAAACGATAGATTTACTCCTTCGGTAACTGGTTCAGGCAATTTTTCTGGAGAACCAAGCACAAAGTCAAACGCATCTTTTAACTCTCTTTCATAAAAGACAGGACCGTGCGACCAACTCACGGTTTGATTATCGGCTTGCCAAATCAAACCTTCTCCGGCACGTTTCGATAATTGTTTGACTTGCAAAGATTCCGCTTTCGGACCGACGTTGATACGCTTTCCGGTTTCGATAAAAGGCATCGCATAAGCTTTGTATTGATATGTAAATGCCACCCATTTTTTGTCGGGCGATAAGCGAAATTCCAAAACCTGATCGGCACCGTATAGATGCTCACGTTGGTCTTTGCCGTTCAGATCAACGCTGACCAATTGTTGTTCGGGGTAATCGGTTTTAGGAACTGAATCTGTAAAATAAACACGCGAATTATCACCTGCAAAATGCGGTTCTGAACCGGATTTAGAAACACGTTTATGTTCTTTCGTCGCAAGATTCGCAACATAAATACCCGAATCTATTGAATATTTAGGATCAAGCAAAAATCCGCCGTCAAACTTTCGGTAAGCGATCATTTTGCCATCGGTTGAAAAACTCGTTTCAATATATCGTCCCGGCATTTGGCTGACGACTTTGCCTTCATCGCCGCCTTTTGCGTCTATGATCCTGATTGTTCCTAAGTCCTGATCGTTCCATGTTGTGTAAACGATGGATTTTCCGTCCATCGAATAACTCGGATAATATTCGTCGTGTTTGGTTTGTTTTGTGAGCCTTTCAATCTTGCCCGAAGCTAAATTTTTAACATAGAGTTTGCCGAGAGCTTGAAACAAAATAGATTTTTTGTCGGGCGATTTTTGAGCCCAACGAACCATTTTGATATTGAAATTATCGGGAGCGACATCAACGGGAAAACGCAATGCATCGTTATATTTCAAATTCGCTTTGACACGGACGGGAATTGTTTTTACCGAATTATTGCTCAGAGATATTTGATGAAATTTGCCGCCCGTCCAAAACACGATGTTTTTGGAATCGGGAGTCCAATCAAAATATGCGTAATAGCCTTCCGAACCGAAACCTTCCTGCATATCTCTCTCCATTTCGAGATAGACAGGTTTTTCAAGCCCCGTTTCCAAATCTTTAATATTTAATACGGTTTTGTTTAATATTCGGCTGATAAACGCAACATATTTTCCGTCAGGCGAGGGCGTTGGGACGATCGCACCGCCGACTCCGCTAATAAAACGCTCTTCTTTGCCCTCTTCCAGTTCATAGCGTGTGATCGCAAAAATAGATTTCAGCGGATCGCGGTTGTAATCAAAAGTAGTGCCGGGCGTAACATCTTCGGTGAAATAGATATATTTTCCGTCGGGCGAAAATGCCGGATCGGCGATATTCTTTTGCTCTCTTTTGCCGCCCTTGCGTTTTTTGATCTCCAAGCCCGCACCACCCGAACGATGATAAACCCAAATCTCACCCGCCGGAATACTGCGGCTCGACATAATTCCTTTCATCGCGACAATGTATTGTCCGTCGGGACTCCAATCGGGGCTGTGAATCAAATTCTGTTTTTCTTTGCTAACCTGTTTGAGATTCTTGCCGTCAATATCCATTATCCAAAGATTCGAAATGCCGTCGCGGTCGGATATAAAAACGATTTGCTTGCCGTCGGGACTGATCGCAGGTTGAATGTTCCAAGCAAAATCCTGCGTCAAAGCCTTTGCCTCTCCGCCCGTAATATCTGTGACATAAATATCGCCGAGCATATCAAAGACGAACTTTTTGCCGTCAGGCGTTACGTCCAAACTCGCCCATGTTGTTTCATCCGTATCAATTGAAACAGTCGAGAGTTTAAAAGGCGGATTCAAAACATCCCATTTCTTTTCCTTTTTTTCAGCCTTTTCTTTATTGTCTGTTTCCGACGCATCCTGAGCGTTAGCCAAAGGAGCAAATCCGAGCAAAACGATCAAAAATGCACAAACGAAGTTTTGGATAACTTTTAATTTCATATTCTGTTTTCTCAAAGGAGTATTCTATTTTGATTTGGTTAAATGTATGAGTTTTCAATATAAGGCAGGTAAATAAGTTTAGCAAATTCATTTGAAAACATTTAGATGCAGGAAATTATTTTCTTTCTAATTTAATGCTTTTAGTTCCGAGATTTTGGAATAAATACTTGTAGTTTAAATTGCAAGATAAAAAAACGCTTGATTGTGGGAAAGTATTTCATTACTATAAAAGTCAAAAATCGAAGTTAGAGAAAATAATATTGTTATGAAACAAAAACTCCAGATCGTAGTTCTTTTATTATTTACAGGTTTTGTGGGAACATTTTTGTTCTCTCAATCATTCATTACAAAAGCAAAAAATGATTCAAATTCGGATGATTCAAAGCAAATGGAAAATCATCTGCCCGAAATTGCCGATTTGCGTTATGACAAAATAGGCATCGGACAGCGTTTGTTTTTCGGGCTTGAGGTGATTGATGAAGAAGGTGATTTTATCAAGGTCGAGTTAGCTGAGAAACCGAAAACGGCAAAGTTCAATCAAAACACTTTGACGGTTGATTGGACACCAACGGCAAGCGACGGCGAAAATGGCAAGTTTCTTGTCAAAGTTACCGAAATGCCCCGTGATAAATCACGAGCAAACCGCACGGTTACAAAGGAATACAACCTCAAGATCGTCAAGGAAAAAGTTAAACTCCACGAACTTCCGGTGACAACTGTGGAAGTTGATGCTTTTGTTTCGGTCATTGATCCCGAAAGACTCCAAGCCGCCAACAAAAAATGGGACATAATCAGTCTTTTCCAAAGAATTGCTGAAATCGAAGCCAACAAACAAATTACGAAGGAGAACGGCATACAGCCTTCGACGGGAAAACAGTTTTTCCACGATGCGATGAAAGAATTGGCGATAATGCACAAAAATCCGACGATTGACCCTGACGATAAAAGGTTTAACAAGGAATGGGATGCGGAACATTGGAAATTGACCGCCGTGCGTCCAAGAATAAACAAAAAGGTTTTTGAATTACGCCTCGTTTATTTCAACGAGAAAGCCGCCGAACCCGTATATCTAATGCCCCGTATGCGAATTATTCGCGGCAACGATGCGACTCGCCCGGATGAATTGCGGCAGAAAAACAACTACGAATTTGCCAAAAAATTCCACGAAACATTTTTCGACGGCGAAAATATGAAGCCGTTTGTGGCAAATGATAAAGCAAAATACGGCGAAGCACTCGCTGATTTTATCACCTGGGTTTTGGCTTACAACGACAAAGATGAGCCAATGATGCGTGCGAATTTGGCGGCGATTCCGCACAATTCAAGACTCGGCGGCGGAAATGAATATGACGAAAAAGGAAATTATCTGCACGGCGATGCTTGGGCTTTGGGAGCATTTTTAGTTAAACCCGTAATGCGTAACGGTAAAAATGTTTTGGCAATTTCGAGTCCTCCGATCTCCGGTTTTGTTGCCACCATCAAACCAAACGAAGACGGAACTGTATATAAACCCGCAAATCCTCCTGTTGCCGATGTTAATAATCCGAACTACAAAAAAGGTTGGGAAAGTTTGGTCGGTGATGACGGAACGCTTTTTATCCCTGAAATTATGCCCGATGGCACGGTCGGAAAAAGCAACATTGATACGACCATCAATGCTCACGATTATAAATTCGGTTTTCAAACAGCGGAAACAAAGTTGAACGATCCGCGTCGCCGTCTGTTTGAAGAAAAGGGAATGACCTGTATCCAATGCCACGTCCGAAATTTTGATGAAGGTGATTATTTAACCGGCGTTCAAAAACCGAAAGAAACACCCGATAATGTTTCGACAAGAAAAATTCCGAGAGTTTTCTTTGTGATCGTCCCGACGCTTCACGGCGGTCGCAACGAATACATACACCGCGAAGAACAGGAGCAAGTTGGTAATATGCAAGGTGCATTTCGAGATTATCTCGGAATAAATGTGAAGTTGAGTTCGCCTCTCGCATTGGACTGGATTTACAACACAAAGAAAGGTAGAAGCTAAGAAATTTGCAATTTTAGATTTGCGATTTGCGATTGGATTTTAATCGCAAATCGGCAAATGACGGAGAAAAACAGATGATTTTCAAGATGCTCAAAACCTCTTATCTTGAAGGAGTATGGAAGTTTTTACTCTTTGCTTTCCTGATAATTCTTTTTACCGAAACGGCAGATGCTCACGTCAAATGGTTTGTCGAATTTAATATTGCCGAACCGCCGATGCCGATCGGTGAAGTGATAGACAAAACATTTGTCTATATGTTTATCGTATTTGTCATCGCCTGTTATCTGTTTTTTCTTGCCGACCGATACATCTATGAAGAAGGTTATTTAGCTGAATTCGATAAAAAACTAAAACTTTTCGACAACGCGGCAAATTACATAATGCGTGTCGCCGCCGGGATTTTCTTTTTGTCGTTATTCTTGTGGTGGGCTTTGGGTTACGGCGATAGTTTTTATATCACGCCCGAACTTAAGACAAAATCTCCAATTATTCCATGGATTCATTTGATAATTGCTCTTTGTGTGATTTCACGTTACACCACGCCGGTTACGGGAATTGGGATATTCTTTCTGTGGATTTCGGGTGCATTTGATTATGGTCTTTATCATATGCTCGATTATCCGATTTTCTTGGGTATCGCATATTTTTTGACCGTTTCATTTTCAAAAACAAAAGGCTGGATAAAATCAAGTTTTGTCGTCCTTTTTGCCTGCACGGGAATAACTCTGATCTGGGCGGCGGTCGAAAAATTTGCTTACGCTGATTGGACAAATCCGATATTTGAAAAAGCTCCGCATATGTTGATGGGAATGTCTGCCGCGACATTTATGAAACTTTCCGGTTTTCTGGAATTTTTCATCACGTTCATTTTGCTTGGAGCGGTTTCGGTCGTTGGTCGTTTGATCTCGCTCGGTTTTATGTCAATTTTTGTGCTGGCGGTTTTTGAATTCGGAGTCGTGGATGCGATCGGGCATTTGATGATCGTTGCAATTCTTTTCGTTCTAATTGTTCGAGGTCCGACCGACGCACGAAATATGCTTGTTCTCCCTGATAAATCACTTTTCACCGAAGCCTATTTTATGACAGGTCTTTATTATCTGGCTTTTGTAACGATTTTTTTACTTTATTATGGACTTCACTATTTAACTTATGGTGTGTAAAAAGCGAAGAAGATTTGGCTTTATATTATTTTAGACGAACGCCCCTAAAAATAGGACGCAACAAAGTAAATGAAACTAAAGACATTATTGATTTTAATGTTTGTGCTTACCGTCTGTTCCATTTCGGTTTTAGCTCAAACCGTAGCTGATGATTCGGACGTAGTTGGATGGAGCGATGTAAATGTAATAGTTCCGCTTATTAAAACAGAAGAAGACGGAAAAAAAGTTGATAAATTAACAGCGACTTTCAGCGGTGGTTTGCGAATCGGACGAAATTTAAAACGTCCGATTGATCAACGTGTTGGTGTGAACTTTACATATCGTATTAATAAATATTTTAGTGCGGGAACAGGTTATCTTTATCATCGTTTTCGCCCAACCGAGGCTCCGAGGCAATATGAACATCGTTTATTGTTTTATTTTCTCGCCGAAAAACAATTCAAAAATGTTACCTTGAAAAACAGAGCTTTGACGACATACTTGATAAAGCATTCCAATCCGGACACGGTTGTTTATCGAAATAGAGTTCAAGCTAATTTTCCTATAAAGAAAGGTGGAAAACCACTTTTTACGCCTTTTATTGCGGATGAACCATTTTACAATTTCCGACAAAAAAGATGGTTTCGCAATGATATTTATGCGGGTATCACAAAACAATTCAATCCAAAGATCGGTGCGGATTTTTTCTATGTCAGGCAGGGTTTTAACACAGGTTCGCTTCGCACAACAAATGGTTTTGGAGTAAGTTTTAGATATAGATTAGATTTTTTAAAATGATTTTGCGGTAAAAGAATTTACTTTACTTCAAAGACAAACGGTATTGTGATGATCTTATCGTTTCGCTTAAATTGTGCGAATATTTTATAAATTCCGCTATTCGGAAAATTTGTCATTGCCGAGATTTTTGAATCTTTATCAACTCCCATTTTCATATCTTGCATATTATGAGTTGAATTCATATTTTCTGACATCATATCGGAAGTCATCGGATGTGCGTGGACAAATCTTCCTAATCCTTTTCGGATAATTACAAAGTGAGCTTTTGCTCCGAGATAATCTTGCAGATCATTTACAGGTTTTTTCGTTTCCGCATCGAAGACTTGAAACTCAAAGATCAAATCTTGATGTTTAACCAATTCACTTTTCGGTTTCATTGTTACAAACAAACCTTCAACCGTTTTTTCAAACTTTTCATCGGGAATTAATTCGATCTTTTCAAGTTTCTCGCCTTTAACATCAAGGTCAAATGATTCAACCGTCTGTTCATCATCTTTTGGCTTGAAATCAATAAATATCTTAAATTTTCCACCGTTCGGGAATGTGAAGGGAAGTTTATAAGTTCCGTCCGTTTGTATTATTGGATGTTCGTGAAAATATTGCGACAAGTCTTCGGAAACCATAAAAAGGTGCATCGGTTTTTCGTGAACTATTTCCAGATCGCTCACATTTTCACCTTTCGGATTCTTTATTTGAAAGTTTAAGGTTACAGCCTTTTTGCTTTCGATCGGTTCTGAATTTATCTTTAGATCAGCCGTGTAATGCTCGTGTTGACTGATACAACCGACCACAAAGATCAAGTTCAAAAATAAACAAAGTTTCAAGTATTGTTTCATAAACTATTTTCTAAGAATTCTCAAAATATTCCTTTAATTATAGGGTAAAAGTAACTTTTATTAAAATTTTATGTAATATAACTGCGAAAAAAATCATATAAGTATGAACAGTTAATTTCAATAAATCAGATAGGAGAAAAATATGTCAATATTACCAAACACAAGACCTGTTATTAAGCAAACTTCCACAGAAAAGATTGCCAACTATTTTCTCGGAGACGATTGGGATAAATACGAGGTCGTCGAGATCGCCGTGCGTCAGAAAAAGATAAATTTTTATGACGATGAACTGGCGGTTATTACAAAAAACAAATACACAACATTTAATTGGAACGCCGAGCCTTCCGCATATATTGTCAAAGGCGAAGCCAAGGCAATTCTAAAGAAAGGTGTGCATTTTTATACCATTTCTTATCATCATAAATGGAAAAATGCCAAAAGATATGTGGCATTGCGTCCTGCCACGTCCGATGAAGGTCTTCCCGTATGGCGAACTGGAAAAGACGGTAAATTATTTTCAAGTAAAGGAATTGCCATCAATCAACATAAAGGCGGAGCAAATTCCACTTGGTCGGAAGGCTGTCAAACGGCACATTTTTCGCAATATGATGAATTTATCGGAATGATCGGTGACGCTTTGGGTTACAAAGTTCCGAAAGGAATTATTTCCAAAGCCGATGCCAAGTTGATTAAAGGTATCGGTAATATTCCATATATTTTAATTGATCAGGATGATTTTAATTACATCATCAAACTGGACGAAAAAGATTTTGAATCAGCGGATGATTTGAAGTATCGGATGGCAAACTTCGTCAACTTACAGACGGTTGAAAAGGTTATACCAGCCGATAAAAATGTTCCAAACGCCGCTAAGATATTAAAGGAAGTTGAAGCAGAAGCTGCCAAAGAATCGGGTGAAAAGGTTGTTTCCGAACAAGGAACGATTACAATTGATGAGGATTTGCAAAAACATTTCCCCGACTCCGACTCGGTTAACAGAGCCTTGCGAGGTTTGGTCGAACTTATACCAAAGTAATTTTTATGCAGAAACGCGACCGTTAGGGAGTGTGTCATATAACTTTGACACACTCCCTAACGGTCGCGTTTTTGTCTTTGAAAAATATATTTAACCACAAGCGGAATGACCGCAATCGCATCTGATCTCCGTCAAATCCTGCTCAACGGCATCTTCACAATGGTCACTGCAATAATCCGCATCCCCTGTAACTATACAATCACACATTTCGTGCCCGCATTTATTATCATCTTCCATAGTTCGTTCTCCCTCTGTGAAATTTATTGTTGTTTGACAACGAAATTATTATACTCCTCTCAATTGAGAATGGAAAGAGTTGTAAAAGTCTTGTATATTCAAGGGATTTATAGCACAATGCTTGTAAATTCAAACAAAAAGGAGAGAAAAATATGTTTCATATAATTGGACAACTTATTGTGGGATTAATAATCGGTGCATTGGCAAGATTGGTCTTGCCGGGCAAAGAACCGATAGTTGCAGGTGCGATCGGATGGTTAGTTACAGCCTTGATCGGAATGGGCGGAGCGTTCATCGGCACATTCGTCGGCAAACTTATCTGGGGCAGTGAAAAATACGCCGCCGGATGGATAATGTC
The DNA here is from genome assembly GCA_041746235.1 of Pyrinomonadaceae bacterium. Classification (GTDB taxonomy): domain Bacteria; phylum Acidobacteriota; class Blastocatellia; order Pyrinomonadales; family Pyrinomonadaceae; genus Aridibacter. Next base: position 24,023 of record JBGTHN010000519.1, read on the forward strand.
AATTTTAGGTGCGGTTCTGCTTTTGGTTTTAGTCAGAATGATTACCTAAAGTCAATTTATTTTTCAAGCAAACAAAAAAGGGAGACAAGGAGAAATAAAATATCTCCCTGTCTCCCTTTCTTCTTCTACGGAGTGCGGGCATCCCTGCCCGCAAGTCTTATTAAATTCAAAACGTGCGGGCAGGGATGCCCACACTCCGAATGTTTATGGAGTTGGGGGTGGATTCTTCGGAAGTTTCTCGATATGTTTGGCACTTTCCCACGCGGCGAATTTACCGGCCCTG
>JBGTHN010000520.1:0-2500 GCA_041746235.1 Pyrinomonadaceae bacterium
CTTACTTTCCGTGAGAGTAAATATACTAAAAAATGAAATAGCTTAGATATTGTGGTTGAAACTTAGACGTTTTATTTGAATTCTGCTCTTAAACATTATCTTCTAATTTCAGCATCGGCGTTTGGCTTTCCCGAACTGCTTTCGGAAACTTTAAAGTCGCCCATTCCATTTCCCGAACCGCTTCCACCGTCAACTTTTACTTCACCTTCACCTTTCGGAAGTTTTGGAGGAAGTTTATAAGAATTCTCTAAAAGTTCCGACGCTTTTTCTTCGTCTAAGTCCAGCAATTTTGCATATTGTTTGTTAAACGATTCTTTGTCTTTAAGTTTGAAATAGATATAACCCAATTCGTAATGTGCATCTACATTGTTTAGTGAATCCATCTGAATCGCATATTCAAAAGATTTTTCTGCCGCTTCATAATCTCTTAAACCTTTATACGCCATACCGAGTTTATAATAAGCCTTTGTTGAAGCATCATTTCTCACTAGTTCTAACAACATTTCGCGGGCAGCTTTGTAGTTTTGCAATTCGAGATAATTCATTCCCATATACAATTGTATTACACTACTGATTTCTGTCGTTTCGAGTTTGGTAAAAAATTCAAGCGATTTCTCATATAGATGTTTTTCGTAAAGGGTTTTACCAAACTCTTCAAAAGCCTTTATGTTTTTAGGTTCAATACGCTTTGCCAACATAACTTTTGCTTCGGCTTTTTTTAGATTATTTTTGGAGTCTTTTAATAACCATATTGCCTGACGAATTAAATTATTTGACCAATCTCTACGACTTGAAAAGCTGATATTTTCAATATCTTCATCAGTAATATCTTCATTCGGCACTGCGAGACCATTCATTGCGTCTTCGGTTAACTTCTCATCGGAGTAAGGATAGGCATCTTTTGTAGGTACATTTATTTTACTATCACTTGAAGACGGAAATGACGAACCTGATGAACTATCTGATGAATTAATTGAATAATCATATCGTTGCGTTTGATTAGATAAAGTGATGACACTTGCGAAAAATGGAACGATAAAAGTTATCAAAATAAGCGAAGTCATTGCAAAGGAACTGTCACCGACCACGTTTAAATTGCTTTTACATTGCGAGATTTCTTTGGCTAAATCTTCCGATTGTGGGATAACAAGTTTTTGATTATGCTCAACTTTAACGGAATCTGCCCGAAGTTTTTCAATTGAACGCTCAATCTCTTTTTCAATATTTCGGCGTTCGATCCGATTTTCTTCAAGAAACTTATTTTTATCTTCCTTGAAACTTTCCGAATTAGGTTTATAGACAAAGTTACTTTCCAAACCTTTTCGCCAATTCAATAACTTTTGCGTTAAATCATTATCTACTTTGTGATAATAAAGCAGACGTTTTTCTTCAACCTCGGCGGCAGTCCAGATTTTTTTATCTGCCAATTTTTCGCGTTCTTCAGATGGAACACCGTCAATCTCGTTATTGGCAATATGAAATGAACTCAAGTAATCCGTAAATTCTTTGTGTCGGTGATTCTTTTCAAGTTTTTTTAATTTTTTGCTGGTTGATAACTGAAATGTTTTGTAATCATTTACCTTTTCTTTAATAGCTTTTGTATCAAAGAAAACATTGTGTGGTGAAGCGGAAAGTGTCCATTCTTTTTCAAGTTCATTCCATTTTTGTTCGGCTTCATATAGATTTTGCTTCAAAGATTCTTGATGGTTATTGTTGAGTGTCTTAAAGTGTCCGATCAATATGAGCATTATGACAAATCCGAAAAAAGTTCCCAACACGATTCCGAAAATCGCGTTCAGAAAAATTAATGCCAAAAAATATCCGCCGATATATAAAAACTGCTCACTTTTGTGTGCTTTCGCACTTTCAACGATCTCCGGCAAAGGATCGGGTTCGATCAAAGATATTGGTTTTTCCAATTTCACCGGAAGATTTCTTTGATTGCCCAAATTGTCAATAAGTTTTTCAACCGTAAATATATTAAATGCCCTGTCGCCATCATTTTGTTCTTCGCTAAATGTAAATGGAAACAGCATTAAACCCGTCTGTGATTCGATTCGACACCAAGGGCAACTAAGCAATTCGTTGAAAAAACGATGTCCGGGATTTATTCCGCATTGAGCAAGATTGTTTGACAGATCAACTAACGACTCAACCCATTCACGCGGTTCGGGGCGTTCGTTTTCCTCATCAAAAGCACGTTCAAAAAGTTCTGTAATAGTCGGCGAAACTTCGTTCAGGAAAAGCGTTCCGGGCGGTTGTTGAACATTTTTCGATTTTGCATTTGTGCCGTAAGCAAAACGATATTCCAAAATACAATCTTCGAGAGTTTTATCTTTTTCGCCGAGATAATTTCCTGAAAACGGATGTCTGCCAAGAAATAGAAGTTGGAAAATGACGACCGCTAAAGCAAAATTATCGTGTTCGGGAGTTCTGTCCACTTCACGCAGATTTGCTCTCTGCAATTCGGGAGCAAGATGTGTCGCTACGCCGACTTCGC
>JBGTHN010000521.1:0-1908 GCA_041746235.1 Pyrinomonadaceae bacterium
GGTTTTAAGTTTGATATTAATAAGTTTGAAACTTGTTACTGAATGGTTGCCGGCAAAAGCGAACCTTTATGATCGGTGGCAAGTGCCGTTCCATCTTCGATCGCTCCGATCAAGCCGTGGAAAACTATTTCCGAATCCTCCAAAACCAAGACAACATCGCCGGGGCTGACTTTGGTTTGATCAACCTCAAATTTAATAACGGTCGCATTGCCGTTGGATTGTTCAACCGATTCATAATCGAATGTTTCTGCATTAAAACTTAGTGTCTGACAAAATGATACTTCTGACATATTTTATAATTTACTCCAATATAATTTATTTATAGATTCCTTTGAGTTTAGCGTTTCGGCAATACAAAGTCCAAAGCGATCGCATCATGGTCGGAAAGTGGTGTTCCTTCTTCGTCAGTTAAATTCCCGATTGTTTTGGGTTTTGTGTCGGGAGCAATTTCGATTCTTCTGCCAAAAAACCAATCTAATCTCAAAGAGAATTTTCCGCCTGCTTTTCTCGAAGCCCAAAATATAAATGGAAAACACCAAGCCGGAACCCAATCGCCTAAATTTGTGTTATACGCCACATTTTCCATATCATAATGAAGCGTGCCGACTCCGGCTTCATTAAAGGGTTTGTATTCGTATCCGTAATTATGAAAAGTATCGAACAAAGGCTTCTCAAAACGTCTGTCGGGATATGGATAATGATCTCTAGCCATTTTTTTCACGCCGATCATTACGCGATGCCAAAAGCCTAAGATCGCGGCGGTCGCACTTTGAGCGTTATAAGTTGTCGTATTAAAATCGCCTCCGAAGATCGTTGGAAGACGTGGTAATCTTTCGAGATATTTCAACACTAATTCCACCTGCATTTGTCTGTGTCGGCGTGAACAATGGACATCAAGATGAATAGTGACAGCACGAAAAGTTCCCAATGGATGTTCGACATCGGCGATCAAAGCACGCAAATATCCAAGCCGTTTTTCCTTGCCCTGCATCTTGTCTTTCCCATTTGGTAATGGAACTGCGTGGACATTTTTCAAAGGATATTTTGAAAACATCGCCAAACCGTGAATTGATTGTTTATTCTCGCCGCCAACTTCCGATTCAACACCGCTTCCCTTTTGCAAAGCAATGTAAACGGGTGCAAAAGCGTAGTTTAATTTCAACTTTTTAGCGATTTCCTGTGCAACAAAAAGATTATCACTTCGAGCCATTCCATAATCCAATTCGGTCAACAAATATAGATCTTTATTTCGCAAATCTTCGTGATTTTCGAGTTTATCAATTATGCCTTTAAGATAACTTCCACGCTCAATATTCCAAGCGGCGACACTGATAAAATTTTTCTCCCCGTCTCCTTTTCTCCCCGTCTCCTCTTCTGCAAACCTCTCCTGCACAACCGCATTTAAAATATCCAAAACTTTCGGTGCAATCTTTTGATAAACTTCCGATTTTTCCGTCTCTTCAATTGATTCAAATTTCAGTAATTCATCGAAATACTGATTCAGATCGTGTTCGAGAACTTCGGGATTTGTTTTAACTTTAACTCTCATAAAAAGATTTAGAATAACGGTTTAAAATGCAAAAAGGCAAAGCACCAAACATATTTTTCGATATTTTGCCTTTTTAATTTTAATTTCTACTTGAAAACTTAACTTCCTGTCTATTCCGATTTATTAAGCAATATCGGTTCGCCAAAACCTAATTCTTTCAAGCGTCCTAATTGAGTTTTCGCATCGCCGACCACAAGCCAGATCATTTTGTCCGTGTCGAGATATTTTTCCGACAAGTTTTTGATGTCTTCAACCGTTTTTGCTTTGACGACTGATTCACGTTGTTTGACGTAATCGTAATCCCAACCGTATTTGCTAATATTATCAAGCAGATTCAGTTTTGCAACTGCCGTTTCAAA
>JBGTHN010000522.1:0-8846 GCA_041746235.1 Pyrinomonadaceae bacterium
AGACCCGTATTTGTCGAAGCATCGAGGACAATATGCTGAACGCGGAGCGGCATTCTTGCCATTTGAAACCAAGGTTGATTTCAGTGTTTCTCAGGATATTTTCGTCAAAGTAAAAAATACAAAACACAGTTTCCAAGTGAGAGCCGATGTTCTTAATTTTGGAAATCTTCTTAATAGTAACTGGGGAGTTGGTAATAGATTCAATTCATTAAACCCGCTTATCCCACGCGGAGCTGACCCACAAGGACGTGTTTTATATCGTTTCCGTAATGTAGGTTCGAGTCTCCTTGCACCCAATTCATATGTTCCAACGAATGGTTTAAGCGATGTTTATCGTATCCAAATTGGGATTCGTTACACTTTCAACTAATTCTACTTTGAAGTTGATTGGAAAAGGAGGATGTCTGCAAAGGCATCCTCCTTTTTTATATTTAAGTGGTTTTTTGAATAAGTCTTGTCGAAAATCAATATTCAGTTCTCAAAAATTAACGAAAAAAATATTTCTGAGCCTTTCAAGAATTTTTTTTTGAATTATTATGAACTTTGAGATAAAACTATTGAAATTTGTATAAAATGTGATACAACTTTTTGTAGATTTTAAGCAACTATCAATAACAATAATGTGTTTCGTTGTTTGGAAATTTTGGTGTTTTATGCTTTTATTTTATTTCGCTTGTTAGGCGAATTTGAAATCGCTAAGTAATATGAACGGTTTAAGCGATTTTAATTTAATAATATGTTAAATAATATAGGCGAAATGAGCGATTTGAGCGATTTGACTTGACTTTATATCAAAAGTAATTTAAATTAAAGAACATCAACGGTTCACGGAATTTATAGATATTTTATTTAACAAGGAAGGGAAGGTGAAACGATGGCAGAATTAGCATACCCGACTTTTGCAGGCAAATCGCCATTGCATCAACGAATAATGGCAAAATTGCAGGTGCATGTTAGTTGGAAAGATGAAACAAACGGAAAATCATTTTCTGTATATGGAACAACCGAAAATGTTGGCGAGACAAGTGCATTGATTAATGTAGATATATTGCCGAGAGTTGGAAGCAATGTGAAAATCTGTTTGATGGATGATGACAGCACAGTTGTTGAAACCTCTGCAACGGTTATACGGGTTGAACGCGATCCGAGTAAACCACAAGCGGCTCTTTCAATACTCAAGAATTTGAAAGAATGGAAAGACAAAGCACTGACTGCGGCACAGGCATGGGTTTCGCGTGATATTAAACTTAATTATGTTGACGACGGTTGGCTCAATTAAAGAGCTGATAATGTTTATCTGAAAAAAAAAGCGGAGAGAGTTTGTAACTTTCTCCGCTTTTGTTGTTTAATTACGGTTTTGGAATTATAAAAAGCAAACGAAAACTAATTTTCCGGCATCTTTAAAGCAAATGAAAAAGCTAATCTTTTTAATCATACTTTTATTAACATTCAGTTTTGCTTTTGCCCAAGGCAATCAGCAAAAACCTTTAACACAAGCGGAATATGTCAAAATGCTTTACGAATTGGAACGAAGTCCAAATAAAAAGCAAGACATAATTGCAGAAATTCGTTCACGCGGAATTGATTTTAAATTAACGAGCGGTTTGCGTAGTCTGACAAATTCCAAAGGTCGTAATGACGAGGAATTAAAACGCACGCTTGAAGAAGCCAACCGACGACGCGAAAACCCCGAAGCGTCAAAACTTCCGAGTGAAAAAGAAGCGACCGAAGTGTTGGAAAAAGCACGTCAAAACACGCTGGCAGCAGTTGATGATATGCCGGATTTTGTCGTTAAACAAAGAATCAAGCGTTCCGCCGCATTTGCGGGAACAGGCAATTATCGAAGTTTAGATCGTTTAATTGTCGCGGTAAGTTATCGAGCCGACGGACAAGAAGAATACAAACTTCTTTCAAAAAACGGCGTTGTGCAAGATAATTCACAGAAAAAAGGTAGTTACAGCGAAGCCGGTGGAACGAGTTCGACGGGAGAATTCGTAACCGTCTTATCAACTATATTTAAACGTGAAAGCGATACGAAATTTCAGCTTGTTGACACGGACTTGGTTAATAATCAACGGGCGGTCGTCTTTGATTTTTCGATTACAAAAGATAAAGCACAACAACAGATCACATCTTTTGGATATATCGCCGATTCAACGATTTCGGGTATGCAGGGAAGAATCTGGATTGACCGTGAAAAAGCTCGTGTTTTGAAAATTGAAAGCGTTGCAACCGAAATTCCGACTGATTTTCCGATTCGTTCAGCAAGTCGGACAATAAATTATGATTGGGTAGAAATAAGCGGTGAAACTTATTTGTTGCCGACAATGTCGGATGTGCGTCTGACTTTTCGCCAAGACCGCAATCTTTTTGAATCACGAAATCTGATACAGTTTAAGGATTATCAAAAATTCGGAACGGAAGTTATTATTTTGGATGATGATGACGAAGAGATAACGGATGAAGTAGTTAAGAAAAGTCCGTTAGAAAAATTGGAAGAAGATGACGAGCCGGAGAATTAAGCGGATCAATTATTCCCAAGAATAACCGAGCCATATAAGAATTACGGGAACAATTATCCAAAGTAAGCCTTTTATAAGAAAAAACATAAAACCCGCAACGCCAAAGCGTTTTATCCATTTTGCAAAGCTTTGTTTGTCGTTGGATTCGTAGTTTTGCATTGATTCTATAAATTCAAAAATAGCTTGTTTGTATTTGCTTTGCAACTTTGCCGATTATAAGTTTTACTAAATGATGTGAGAAACAAATTCTTGGCAGTTTTCCTTTTGGCTGTTTGGCTATGTTTGGCAGTTGCTTGTCAATCCGCTCAAAATGCTACGCCGAAGAATAGTTCGAACGAACAGACTTATAAAGAAATTCCAAGAGAAATTCCGAAAGAAACCCCGAAAAATAAACCGAAAAAAAAGAAAGAAGGTGAAGCCGATTTGCTCGAACTTGTAAAACTCGACGATACAATAAAACTAGACATCAGATACGCCCGAAATGATAATTTCGTCGGTCGTCCCGTTTATAAAGAAGCCCGTGCATTTCTGCAACGTGACGCAGCGGAAGCACTCGTTCGCGTGCATCAAAAGCTTAAAGAACAAAATCTTGGTTTGGTGATTTTTGACGGTTATCGCCCTTGGTCGGTTACAAAATTATTCTGGGATGTCGTGCCGAAACACCAACGCAAATTTGTTGCTAATCCTAAAAAAGGTTCTAAACACAATCGTGGTTGTGCGGTTGATTTGAGTTTGTTTGATCTGGAAACAGGCGAACTTATTAAAATGCCTTCGGATTTTGACGAGTTTAACGACAAAGCCTCGCCTGATTACAAAGGCGGAACTGAAAAGGAACGCGAAAGCCGCGATTTATTACGCAAGATGATGGAAGCGGAAGATTTTACCGTTAATCCCAAAGAATGGTGGCATTTCGATTATAAAGATTGGGAAAAATATAAAATTTTCGACATCGCTTTCTCAGAGATCAAAGAGTGAAATTCGCACTTAAAGGTTTTTAACGCAAAGTCGCAAGGATGCAAAGACGCAAAGATTTATTAAATTATTCTTGGCGGTCGAAAGTTTTTATAAAACCAAAGGAAGTTTATCCGAATAAAAAACAATAAAAACCTTTGCGACTTTGCATCCTTGCGACTTTGCGTTAAATATCTTGGATGTTTATTAACAAACTCACATTAATTCTCAGAAATCGAAACGACCAATTTACGTTTTGCCAAAACTTGCAATCCATCCTTTTTTGAAGAAACTTCGATATTTCGCGTTTCGCCGTTTTTTGATTCGCTCAAAGCACGTTTCGGTGTGTATGTTACAACATAATTTGAATCAATCACCTTTGCAACGAGTTCCGCTTTTTCAATCATTTCCTCTTTATCATCGGGCAAAATAAACAAACCGCTCGTGGTTTCGGTCAGGTTCAAAAGATATTTTTCGCCGTCTTGCAAAGCCTTTTGACGTTTTTTCATTGTGTCAATGAATTCTTTATCCGTATTAACCGAAGCGATCTTTGGTGCGGATACTATATCTTTTACGCCGTTTGGCAGAGTTTCAATAACTTCGGGCGGCAAGGCTTGTTTGGGTGAGCCTTTTTGAATTCCTTTTGCTCTCGGTTCAATGTCATCAAGTTCGAGTTTTGTATAACTTATGACGTGAACATTTATGTTTGTTTCAAGAAGTCCACGCAGAACTTCTTCGCGTCTTTCGTCCGACCAAAGACTGTCAGTTCCATCCGAAATTAAAACGAGATGACGATTTTCAACGTCGGATTTACTTAAAAATTCCGTTGCAAGTTTCAAAGCATCGCTAAAAATCGAACGTCTTCCGAATATCAATTTTTTATCCAGATCATCTAAAGCCTTAAATTTGTTCGTCGTCCATTCGGTCAAAATCCGTGCCTTATCGTGATATTCCAAAATAGCGATCGAATTGCCCGGCTCTAATCTTCTGATCAGGGCTTTGGCAGTTTCGCGTGTTTGTGTAATATTTTTTATTTGTCGAAGTTCGCCACCCGTATCCAAAACGATCAAAATATTCGCCGGAATCCGTCGCACGCTTGTCGGTTGATGAAGCCTGCCGTCTTCAATAATTACTAAATCTTCTTTATTAACTTCGGGAACAAAATCGCCGTAACGATCAAATGCCGAAACATTTACTTTGATTTCTTCGGTGTCAACTTTGACAGGCGTGTCATCATCATCCGGCGGAGTCGGACTTGGCTTTTGTGCAAAGGAAACAAACGCAAAAACTGAGGTCAAAATAAATATATGCAGAAAAAATTTAGTTTGTCGAAATATCATAAAATGTAATTAAAAAATGAAAATTATTTGAATTTATTTTTATAATTCAAGAATGTTTGATGCTCTCAATTGCGAATAAATTGCTTTGAGAACAAAATTCATATTAAAGTTTCGGATGTTCTGTCACAAATTTAACAAGGTTTCCGACATAATCGGTAAATGTCGGACAAGAAACTCCGTGTGCCGAGAGTAATTCACTTGCAATTTCTGTGTTGTAAGTTTGCGGAATGAAAAAATACGGCACGCCCGAATGTGGTAATCCCGTTAAAGGCGGAGAAATTGGTGAATTCAAAAATGATTCGACCATTTTCGACGGCGGTGTTATGACGCTTTTTTTATTGGTGATGGCTTCGGCAATTGAATCACAGATCGCCTCCGTCGTCATCGGATTCGGATCGGCAAGGTGAATTGTTTTTCCGATGGCACGTTCATCTTTGGCAAGTGTCGTCATTCCTTCTATAACAAAATCAACCGGCACGAGATTCAAACGAACATCTTCATTGCCGACATTAACAAGGCGAAACACTTCGGGAAATTTTAGCAAAAATTTTATAACATAATAAATCCCGTCATATTTCGCCGTTTCGCCGGTTACTGAATCACCGCACACAACCGACGGACGAAAGATCGTTACGGGATGCGTCGCCTTTAATTTTTCGACCTCAACTTCCGCAAAATATTTTGTCTCTTCATAATAATTGCGAAATCCTTTGTCGTGAACCAATTCGCTTTCATAGATCAAATCATCACGTTTGCCCGCAACATAACAGGTCGAAACATAATTATAACGCCGAAGATTCTCTATTTTTTTGACCAATTCATTGACATTATTTGTGCCGTCAACATTTACTTTATAGGCTAATTCCTTTTTAACTTCTAAGTCATAAATTGCCGCGAGATGATAAACATCGGTTGTTTCACTCAAGACGACTTCATAATCAGCATCGGACATACCGAGATTATTTTCGGTAATATCGCCCTTAATTATCGCAAAATTTTTCAAAGGCGTGTTTGATTTTGCAGCAATTTCCTGCACATCTTTCATTGCCTTTTCAACAAATGCTTCCTGCACAAGCAAAAAAAACTGCGTGTTTAGTGTTGCCAGATGCTCTACTAATCTTCCCGCGATAAAACCGGGAAATCCTGTCATAAAAATCGTTTCGTTATAATTCATAATAAAAGTGGTTAAAGTGTAAGGTTGTTTGAAAACATACATGAACCTTTTCACTTTTCAATTTTATCCTTTTTCACTTTTCAATTCAGATGCAAAAGTTACATTTTTATTTTGCTTGTCATTAACCCTCAATTCAAAAACATCGGGACGAGAATAATGTCCGTCCGTATCGAGCAAAAGGTGACCTTGTCTAACCAAATCCAAATTTAATTCGCCGTAAATCGTTTCTGCATTATCAAAAACAGGTTCGACAACGTAAGAAATATCGGGCGAAATAATCGCACTTCCGCCACGTTGCAGTTTGTCATTTCGCATTGATTCGAGCAGTTCAAAAACTTCTTTATCGCCCGTTTCCAACGATTCAAAACCTTCCAACGCATCTTTTTTTGTTAAAACGCAACCCGAAGCCAAAACAAAACATTGTCCTTCGAAAGCGTATTGTCGGCTGGCAATTTGATGGCGTTCGTGAACTGTCGGATATTGTGCGGTGTGTATGGTTTCGTGTTTTGCGTGCATTGCCGCACGAGCGAGCGGCATCCAATGTTCCCAACAGATTAAGCCGCCAAGAACTCCGTAAGGAGTTTTCAAAACATTCAAAGTGCTTCCGTCACCAACGCCCCAAACAAGTCTTTCCGTATAAGTCGGCGTTAGTTTGCGATGAATTTTGTAATCGCCGTATGGTTCGAGATAAATTGTTGTATTATAAAGCGTTCCACCATCTCGCTCGTGAACTCCGATGACAATATAGCTTTCCGTTTCCTTTGCAATTTCCTGCAATTTCTCGAATTCAACACTTGGAATCTGCACAGAATTTTCTGTTAAATATTGATAGAGACGTTTTGCGGGCGGATAATCCCAAAGTCCCGCATTCGGTGCATCATCAAGCCAGATCGGATAACCGGCGAGCCACGTTTCGGGAAAGACAATTATCTTCGCATCATTTTCCGTACATTGTTTTGCAAGAGTTTCGAATTTTGCTAAAGTTTCCTTCAAATTTAGAAAAACAGGCGGTTCTTGAACAAGTGCAACTTTTACATTTTTCATAGTCATTTATACATTCGATTTTCCGAAATTTCTCCAAAACAAGCAACCTTAAATCTTTGTAAATTCAGCATTTTCTGAAATTTCAACTCCGTTAAAACTTTTACAATGATATAAACAATATGATATGGTCAAATTATTCCGATATTCGGAATAGCAGTATTTATCGGCATTAGAAGTTGCAAAACGGTCGAAATGAAGACGGACGAAGAGGAAAAAGATATGGAATCTCAAATTGCTCAGGAAACTGAAGTTGCCCCAGCAGAAAATGAAGTGGTTGTGAGCGAATTAAATCAACCGATCTGGTCGGTCGTTAGTTTTGAAAAGTGCATAAAAAGCAGCTTAACTTATGATGAAGCGTTGGAAGAAATGAATGATCTGATATCACAAAAGATTTCGGGGCTTTGCATAATTACCGATGAAGCCGCCAACAGACTTTAAATAATAAGAAAGGTTGAAAATATAGATTTTGCCCGTATTTATGATGCGGGCTTTATTTTGTTTAGACGCGAAAAACGGATAAAATCTGTCTATGCAAACAATCAAGGTTCAATCAAACAAACGCGAAGAGATGATCGAAATCACAAGGGAAGTTTCAGATCTTTTACCGAAAAACAGCGAAGGAATTTGCGTTCTTTTCATACAGCATACAACTTGCGGTTTAACGATAAATGAGAATGCCGACCCCGATGTAAAACACGATATACTTCTGTTTTTGCGTGAACTGATTCCGCAATATTACGATGGCTTCAAACATTTTGAACACAATGCAGATTCGCACATAAAGTCATCAATCGTTGGTTCAAGCGTAACGATTCCTTATGAAAACGGCAAATTATTACTCGGACGTTGGCAGGGAATTTATCTGTGCGAATTCGATGGTGCAAGGGAAAGAAAGATTTTAATGAAAATCATTTCCTAACTATTTTTTACGAGGAAAAACCAAAATTGCATCGCTGACCTTTCTTTCACCTTCTTTGTCGGAAGGTTTATTGACGACCTTTCCATCGAGAAACATCGTCGTCGAACCACCGCCGTCCAAATTCATCGCATCGGTCGCCCCAAGTTCGAGAAGAATTTCCGCCAAGTTTTGCAGATCAATTCCGCCACTTTCTTCGCTTCTGCCGTCAACCGTTATCATCAAAAATTTTCCGTCTTTGAGTTTCGCCACGGCAGTTCGTGGATGTTTTGTTTCAACAAAAGATTTGCTCGTTTTTTCCTGTTCCCATGTGATTTTTATTTTGCCATTCAACAAAATTAGTGGAACGCCGCCAACTATATCTTCTGTTGAAATATGAGATGGTGCTAAATTTTCAGGATTATCAGTTAAACCTTCACCAAAATTTACATGAGAGAATTGAAAATTTATCTTTTGTCCGATTGAGGCGTTAGCATAAATTTCCTCTTGGTTTTTTCCGATAACAGAAATGACAAAGCCATTTTGAGGTATTACAGAATTTCCTTTGCCATTAAAAATTTTAGTGATTTTATTTTTCTCCACAACTATTTCTAAACCGTCCTTTGAGGTTAAAGTAGTATCAGAAAATTCTGGAGTGAAGATCACCAAATCATCTTCGCTACGCTGACGATTCAAACCGATAAAATTAAATGTCTTTTTCTTAAATTGAATTGTTCCCATTAAATTTAAATGGTTAATATTCACCAAAGTTTGTTTTGAGTTGTTTGTAATAAAAAGGGCAATTCTATTCTTATAACTTTCGCTTAAAAGTTTCCCGTCGATTTGCAAAACACCCGCTGAATCTCCTACAAAAACACTGTCATCCAATCTGAAAAATCCTGCGTTTATTGCTGCAAACG
>JBGTHN010000523.1:0-11625 GCA_041746235.1 Pyrinomonadaceae bacterium
GAGCAAAGCACCTAATTCGGCAATCGGCAAAGTCCAATCCCGCCGAAGTTCAATTGCTCTTCGAAAAGCCTTTTCGGCTTCGGATGTTTTTCCGAGTGTTAAGAAAATAGAACCGCGTTGAAATTCGGCTTCGGGAAATTCTGGTTCGATCTTGATCGCTTCATCGTAAAATTTCAAAGCCGTTTCTAGGTCGCCTTTGTCGTGTGCGTCCTGACCTTTATTAAAAAGTTCGATCGGATCACCTTGCGTATCTGTCGTTTCCGAAACTAGGTCGCCTTGTTTAAATTCTTCATCATTATCTTCTTGAGCAAAAGAGTAATTTGCCACGCATAAAAATATTGCTGCAATAAAGATCGCAGTAAAAATTTGTTGCCGATTTTTAAGAGTTAACGACATCGAAACCAAACTTTGAAGTGAATAATAATGCTTAGAAATAATCATAATTTTAACACGATTAATAAAAAAACGTCTATAAAAAATTTATAAAAGATTCTTGAAATGTTTTCTTAGCTTGCGTTTGCGTTCGTCTATTGCACTGCGATAACATTTTGAGTTTGAACAACCGTTAATAAAAGAAGATGCTTAAAACAATGTTCGCAAAATCTGCATTAAAAACAAAATCAAAAATAAAACAATCCGCCGGACAAAAAGAACTGAACTTACGTTCTATGATGCGAAATATGAAATCTGTGTTGGTAGCATATTCGGGCGGTGTTGACAGTTCATATCTGGCACTTATTGCCACACAGGAATTGGGCGAAAATGCTCTGTGCATTACGGGGATTTCGCCAAGTGTTTCGGAAATTCAAAGAAAACAGGCGATCATTATTGCCGAAAAATTTGATTTCAGATACGAAACGCTTAAAACCGAAGAGTTAAACAATCCTGATTACAAAGCGAATCCAAACAATCGTTGTTATTTTTGCAAATCGGAACTCTATGGAAAACTTTCAACAGTTGCGAAAATACGAAAACTAAATTTTGTTTTGGATGGAGCAAACGCGGATGATCTAAAAGATTATCGTCCCGGCAAAGTTGCAGCAAATGAAAACAATGTTCTTAGTCCATTGGCGGAAATGGGGTTTACCAAACAGGAAATCAGAGAACGAAGTAAAGAACTCGGATTGGAAACATGGGAAAAACCTGCGAGTCCTTGTTTGGCTTCAAGGATTCAATATGGCATTCCCGTTTCGATCGAAAGACTCGGCAAAATTGAACGTGGTGAAAGTATATTGAGGACGTTGGGATTTGTGGAATTCAGAGTTCGTTATCACGATAAACTTGTCCGCATCGAAATTTCGCCAAATGAAATGGAAAAAGTTTTGGATAAACAAATTACCGACAAACTTGCCGATTCATTTCGTAAATTGGGATTTAAATATGTAACGCTCGATTTACACGGTTTTAGAAGTGGTGCATTAAACGAAGTTCTCTAAAATTCCCCCGAAAAAAATAATTAGAAAGGAAAACTATAAATATATGGCGAATCCGATGGCTGATGATATGCGTCGTTTCAAAGGAAGCGATGAAAAAAATCCTTTTGAGGCGATGAGCGAGAGGTTTGATCGTGCTGCCCAACTTCTTGAATTAGAACCTGATTTATACAATCTGCTTCGAGTTCCGAGCAGGGAAATCAAAATTTATATTCCAGTCAAAATGGATTCGGGGCGAATTGAAGTGTTTGAAGGTTACAGAGTTCAACATAATTTTGCCAGAGGTCCCGCAAAAGGCGGAATTCGTTTTGCTCCCGATGTAACGCTTGATGAAGTTAAAGCATTAGCGGCTTGGATGACCTGGAAATGTGCGGTTGTTAATGTGCCTTTCGGTGGTGGAAAAGGTGGTGTGATATGTAATCCTTGGCAGATGTCGCAAGGAGAATTAGAACGATTGACAAGACGATACACCGCATCATTACTGGATTTTATCGGACCTGATAAAGATGTGCCGGCTCCTGATATGAACACGAATGAACAAACGATGGCGTGGATCATGGATACATATTCTATGCATTCAAGACATACTGTTACTTCGGTAGTTACGGGAAAACCTATTGATCTTGGCGGTTCACACGGTAGAAGGGAAGCAACCGGACGCGGAGTATTATTTACGGTAAATGAAGCGATTAAGCGTTACCAACTGAAGCCACAGGAAACATCGGTAGTTGTGCAAGGGGCTGGAAATGTTGGCGGCATTGGTGCAAAATTGATGTATGAACAAGGTTATAAGGTTATTGCGATTTCCGATATGTATGGTGGATTGCATAATACAAAGGGTTTGGACATCCCACAGGTTCTGGAACATTTGAAAAAAACTAAAACTCTTGAAGGTTTTGAAAATGCAGACTACATAAATAATGAAGAACTGTTAGAATTAAAATGTGATGTGCTAACACCGTGTGCAACAGAAAATCAAATCACATTTGAAAATGCTCATAAAATTAATTGTAAAATTTTAGCAGAAGGTGCAAATGGACCGACGACTCCGAGAGCGGATGAAGTTTTATACAATAATGGAGTTTTTGTGATTCCAGATATTTTGGCAAATGCAGGCGGTGTTACTGTTTCGTATTTTGAATGGGTTCAAGATAGAATGGGACTTTTTTGGAGTGAAGACGAAGTAAATAAGCGTCTGGAAGAGAAAATGGTTGCCAGTTTTAATGAACTTACAGAGTTTTCCGAACAACACAAAGTTGATACTCGGACGGCTGCTTATATGTTAGCAATTGACCGTGTGGCATATCATACACGGATGCGTGGTATATATGCATAGTTAAAAAATTGTATTTATTTGAGTTAAAAATTGCATTTATTTGAGTTAAAATGATAAAAATGCTTGATTTTCAACTTAATCTAAAGTAAGGTTTTTATCGGGGAGAAGTTTTATTTTTACAAAAAAGATTTGCTTTTTTCGTTAATCCCTTTACAATTTGTAAAAAACTTGATTTAGCATAACCAAGTATAGTTAAATTTTATCGTTTTAATTTAACTCAAAATTTGTTTAATTTACTATACTTGCAATAATTACGTAGCTTATTGAAAAATGTTGTGGTATTATCTTTTTCTTGAAAAGCTACTTTTTGAACTTTAAATTTTAATATTTTATTTTCGGCGGAGGAATGTGATGAAACTCGCTTATAGAGTGTTTTTTGTAACGCTTACAATTTTGACACTAATATTTATGGTGTCAGCTCAACCAACAAAAAGACCTGAATCTGACCCTAGAAATGTAACTTCTACGGTTGGAACCGGTGGTCCTGTAGCAGGACCCACAGGTTTGTTTACAGTTTATGACGGACAGACCTTGAGAAGAGGTGAATGGACGTTAAGTGTGGCATATAGTAATTATGACCGCGATCCCGGGGACGTAGATATAGCTGAAGTCCCTTTAAGTTTTACAATTGGTCTCAGCGACAATTTAGAACTATTTTTTAGTACAGATGGGTATCGTGCTGTGAAATCAAATTCACCACGTAATCTTTCGAGTATGTATTTACCAAATGCAAGCTTCCGAACTGCACCTGCAATCGTACTAGCTCCAAATGGTTTGGTAGGAGGAGTTTTTGCCGGACAAGCTGTTTACCGACCGGGTAATAACCAACCGTTCGTTCCATATCCATTTATTGGTGGAAGTGCCGGACACTTTGGTTATCCGGCGGGAGTTGGTCCTGGGCAATCAGGTAATCCGACTCTTGGAGTCGGTCCGGGTGGTGCTTCAAATACTTTCCCTGGAATAGGTTCTACTTATGGAAGCATTTTACCGGGTGTTGTTCTAACGACCGTTCAACTTCCGGCTGGTCCGATTGGTGGTCCTTCAAATACAGCACCGGGTGTTTTTTCAGTTGCACCGAGTTATTTACCGGATGCACCGTTGTTAGGCAGACCGTATGGTACTTCATCATTCAGCACATTTACAGTTGGTGCTAAATGGCGTTGGACTGGACCGAACAATCCGATTGGTGTTGGTATTATTCCGTTTTACAGATTTTATGCTGACGATGCGAATAGTCCAGAAGGCTTTAACCAATTACAACGTGGAGCAAGTCCCGGGTCAAGCAGAGGCGATATTGGTATAATTGGTTTTGCCGATGCTAGAGTTCGTAAATGGTTAAATATTTCGGCAAACGCAGGTTACATCTATAACGGAGACATCAAAGCAGATTTTCCGGGTGGTGAAGTAACTTTATTAGACCGTGGTGATGAGTTGATCGGAGCAATTGGTGTTGATTTTCCTGTTAATAAGTATTTTCAACCGATTGCAGAGATTCGTTCACTTCAATACGTTGGTGGAAGAACTCCGAATGCATTTGAAAATAATCCGGTTGACGGACTTATTGGTGCAAGAGTCTTTATTAGACGTTGGATAGGATTTGGAGCTGCTTATCGTCATCACTTCAACCCGCAAGATAGGAGTAGTTTTGATGATAAATCATTTACTTCAAATGTATTGGTTCCTTGCACAACTACATTTCCTGGTGGACCTGCTTGCACACCGCGAGTATTTACAAGTACTTTTACAGGCGTTCCTAACGGATTCAGAACATCTACTGACCCGCACGGATTTATTCTGCAAGGTTGGATCGGAAGACGCAATGAACGTGCTACAGAAATCGTCAATCAGCCACCTGTGATCAACGCACTTAGAGTGAGCGATTCTGAACTTGTATTGCCGTGTCCTGAAGGACAAATACCGGCAGAAGGCGAATCTTGTGATGATAATCGTAGAATTACGGTTACCACAGAAGCCTCTGATCCTGAAAATGATCCGCTGACATATAACTATACGGTTTCCGGCGGACGTATCGAAGGTTCAGGCAGTGAAGTAACTTGGGACTTAAGTGGTGTTGATAAAGGTAGCTATACGATTACTGCAACAATTGATGATGGTTGCGGAGTTTGTGCCGCTCCTAAAACTGAAACAGTTCAGATAGTTGATTGTCCAAATTGTGTAACACCACCTGGTTGTGAATGCGGATCTTTGGAAGTTACAGGTCCTGATGAAGCTGTTAAACCTGGTGAAACAATGACCTTTAGAGCTAGCGTTGATGGTGGTAGTGAGGAAAATATCACTTACAAATGGAGTGTTGATAAAGGTCAGATCATTGGTGACGATGATGGATCTTCAATTACCGTTTCAACAGAGGGTTTGAAGAATGAAACAGTAACAGCTACTGTAACAACAGCAAGTGATTGTGCTGGTTGTGGAAAAAACGGATCGGAAACAGGTGTTGTTGCCGATGTTCCTGAACCATATCTCTTTGATGAATTTGGACCTGTTCCTAATAATGATGTAAGAAATCGCTTGGATAATTTCTTTAGTGAATTACAGAGTGATCCTGGTCATGTTGGTTACATCGTTAATTACGGAACTGCTAAACAAATCGCAGCAAGAGAAAAATTAATCAGAAATCACATCGCTTTCCGTGGTTTCCCTGCTGACCGCATAGTATTTGTAAATGGTGGTCGTGAAGCTAAGATCAGAACAAGACTATGGGTTGTTCCGGCTGGTGCAGACGAAACTCAGGTTAATGAATAAACAATAGCTCCGAATCTCTTTTTAAGAGAGTTGGACATTTTCAAAAAGCGTGTGATGTTTTTATAAAGAACATCACACGCTTTTTTATATTTAAACTTTACAATATCTAAATATATTATTAAGATGTTGTCTTATATCGGAGTCGTGACAACTTCTACATTTTTTACCACGATACTCAGTAAATTAATTTTTATAATCTAAAATTTTCGGACAACATTACAAGATGTTTTTTACATCAGACCTTTGATTGTTTTGTAATGTCCTTTCCTAACAATCTCCTAAACGCATTTCGCGTAAAATATAAGCTAGCTGGAAAAAAATATGAAAGCAAAAAAAAGATTGAATGTTTGGCAATTATGGAGCGGTTTGTTTGTTATCTGTATTTCGACACTTATTGTCAGTGCAGGTAATAATTTTGATGGAAGTTTTAAACAATGGAATGCCATCGGACCAACCGGCGGAGATGTTCGGACGATAAGAGTTGACCCGAATGACAAAGATCGGCTTTTTGTTTCGACGCTTGATGGTCAGGTTCATACATCTCTTGATGCAGGAAAGACTTGGAAATTATTGGTCAATTTGAATCGTTCCCAACTTGTAATTGATAATTTGATTGTTGATACGCGTGATTCAAATGTGATCTATATAGCAGCACACAGACACAAACAACCCGGTGGATTTTTCAAAACTGAAGACGGCGGGAAAACATGGAAAGAAGCCAAAGAATTAAAAAATGAAGCAATTCACGCAATGGCTCAATCGTCCAAAGATCCAAATATTCTTTTAGCCGGTTCAGTTACCGGAGTTTGGATTACCAAAGATTCAGGTGATAGTTGGAAAAAAATCTCATCAGAATCCGCACCTGAAAAATTAGACGCATTTGCAATTGATCCAAGAGATACCGATACAATGTATGCCGGAACTTGGTATCGTGCTTATAAAACGACCGATGGTGGTAATAATTGGCGGCTTATAAAAAATGGGATGATTGACGACTCTGATGTTTTTGCAATTGACATTGATCCGGTGAATCCCGATCAGATTATTGCTGCAGCCTGTAGTGGAATCTATCTTTCATATAATAAAGGCGAGACTTGGAAAAAAGTACAGGGAATACCTTCGCAATCGCGTCGCACAAGAGATATTGTTCATAATCCGGGCAAAGCCGGGTATGTTTATGCCGGAACAACGGAAGGTTTGTGGATGTCAACAGATGGTGGAGCAACTTGGCGTTTGACTACTTCAAAAGAAATTGAGATCAATTCAATTGCAGTTCATCCCGATGCACCGAACAGAGTATTTATCGGAACAAACAATTTTGGTGTTTTAGTTTCAAACGACGCAGGTAGAAGTTTTGAATTGAATAATGGAAACTTCACGAGCCGTTTTACATACAATATAACTGCCGATATAGAGCGACCAAATCGTTTTTATGCAACAACTATAAATACGGCAACGGGCGGCGGCTTTGTCTTTATCAGTAATGATTATGGACAAACGTGGAATCAATCAGTCAAGAATATTGATACTGACCGAACTATTGCATTTTCAATTGTTCAGGATAAATTAAAACCAAACACAATATATTTGGCGACAAATTATGGAATTTTTCAATCAGTTGATCGCGGTTTAAGTTGGAATCAGTTGAAAGCTCCGAAACCTGTTGTCAAAAAGACAACACGTAAAAGCCGACGTTCAACTGTAAAAACAACTCCGGCACCGGCTGCAACTAAAGGATTTGTTGCGGCGATTGAAAATAAAATAAATGTCTTAACACATACAAACGATGATAAAAACGGCTTTTTTGCCGGAACAAATGACGGTTTGTATAGAAGTTATGATATTGCTAAAGGTTGGCAAAAAATTGAATTTGGTGAAGGACTTGACCAACAGGTATTTACGGTTCACGTTTCACCGAAAATGCCGCAAGTTATCTGGGTTGGCACAGCAGTTTCCGGTGTTTTGATGTCTAATGATGGTGGCGAAACATGGAAAAAAGTTGCTAACATTCCGGAAGGCGTTCCTGTTAGTATGATCGTTTCCAACCCCGAAAAGCCTGAATACATTTATGTCGGCACAACTCAGACTTTTTATATGAGTAAAGATTGGGGTAAAACTTGGGCAAGACGCGGTGGTAATCTTCCTTTGGGAAATTACAATAGTATTCTCATCAGTCCCGATAAGACAAATGAGATGTATGTTGCCAGTGCCAGAGAAGACAACGGTGGAATTTTCTTTTCCGATGATGCGGGATGGAATTGGAAACGGATTGATTCCCAAAAATACAATATTGCCACCAACCGAGTCTGGAGTTTGGCATTTAACCCGAATGATTCAAACCTACTGCTTGCAGGAACTCATTCATCAGGTGTCTATCAAATTCAACGCTCCGTCACTTCAAACGAAGCCGCAAAAGTTGAGGATGAAGATGACACGGAAGCAGTAATAACAACAAGTGGTAATCCAAAATAATTTCGTTGATGTAAATTATTTTTACCGAAAAATTAGAACAGAGACGATCTTGTAAAAAGGTCGTCTTTTTCTATTTGTGTGAATTGTGTAAAGGCTTTTATAATAAAAAAATGAATCACGAATCGGCTTCAACTTTAAAGAATGAGATTTTTAAGGAACAGAAAATTTCTTTCGCAGATATTCCGCATCAAACAAAGCTATTCGTTGATTTTCAGAAAAATGCAGAAAAAATAAATAAGTTTTTCCCTTCAAAAAACAAAAAGTTAAAGGAATTTTCGGGCGAGGTTTTGGTAAATTACAAAACCGATCGCCAAAAACTCTGCGATATGTTGTTTGTTGAAAACCAACAATATCAAGTTGGCAAAAAGACTTTTGCGAATATTGAAAAACTTCGTCAAGCTGATTGCGTGGCAGTTTTAACAGGTCAACAAGCGGGACTGTTTTCCGGTTCGGGTTACACGATCTATAAAGCACTTTCGGCGATAAAATTGGCGGATGAATTAACAAAGCAGGGAATTAAAGCAGTTCCGATTTTTTGGATCGCATCCGAAGACCACGATTTTGAAGAAATAAGCAAGACATTTTTTATTGATGCAGAAAATAAGATTTCAGAGGTCATAAATAAACCGGCAAATATCAGCGATAGTTCACCGATCGGATTTATAAAACTTGATGAAACGATAGATGAATCCATAAAGACCTTTATCGAAAGTTTGCCTAAAACTGAATTTACTCCGCAAATAAAAAATCTGTTGACCGAAACTTATAAAAGGGGTGAAAGTTTTAGCGTTGCATTCGGAAGACTTCTTGCAAAAATATTTATTGATAATGGCTTGATCTTTATTTCACCGCTTAATAAAAAATTTCGTGAACTTTGCTCACCGATTTATAAAAGTGCGATCGAAAATTCAGAGATAATTACAAATAAATTATTACAGCGAAATGATGAGTTAACATCAGAAAACTATCATTCGCAGGTTTTAGTGCAAGAAGATTTTTTTCCGTTTTTTTATATTGACGAGAATCAAAAACGCAACAGTTTAAAGTTTGATAAGAAAACGGGCAAGATAAAATCTCAAGATTCCGCACTTGAATTTTCGATAAAAGATTTAACTGAGCTCGCCCGTAATTCTCCCGAAAGTTTAAGCCCCAATGCTCTGATGCGTCCGGTTGTGCAGGATTATCTTTTTCCGACAATTTGTTATTTCGGAGGCGGTGCGGAGATCGCTTATTTTGCACAAAATTCGGTTATCTATGAAACCTTGAATTGTCCCGCAACACCGATTCGCCATCGTTCAAGTTTTACAATCATTCAAGGCAGACATCGCCGAAATCTTGATAAATACGATTTGAATTTTGCCGATTTGTTCAGGGGAAAAGAAACAATTCTTGCGGGAATCGTTGAAAAATACATAAACCCCGAAACTTCACAAACATTTAAAAGCACATTGGAGAATGTAAATAAACAACTGGATATTTTATCTAAAGACTTAATACACGACGAACCGACGCTTGCCGATAATCTGGCGAATCGTCGTCAAAAGATCGAATGGCATTTGGAAACATTGCAAAACAAATTCTATCGGGCAGAAACGCTGAAAAACGATGTGATAAACAAACGGATCGAAAGCCTTTTTGCGGAAGTTCTGCCCGAAAATGTTTTGCAGGAAAGAACGATCAACACTCTGTATTTTCTGAATATATTTGGCGAGCATTTTGTTGAATGGCTTTATAAAGTTGTGAATCCCGAAGAAACAGATCATCAGATAATCATTTTTTAATATGAAACTTATTGCACAAATTGACGAAGAAAAACACGAGATAAACATAAAACGCGAAGATAACAAAGTTTTTGCGGAAATCGGAGATCGTAAATACGAACTTGAAGCATCGCAACCCGAACCGAATGTTTATTTACTAAAACATGATGGAAAGATATTTGAAGTCTTTGTTTCGCCAAACTCCAAATCCGACGAACCTTTCAAAGTAAAAGTCGGCACAGATGATTTTGAAGTTCAAATTTCAGACCCGAAAAAACTTCGCGGAACGGGAAGTTCAGACACAAACACCGACGGAGTTGCCGAGATCAAAACGGCGATGCCGGGTAAAATAGTCAGAATTTTGCTCGAAGAAAATGCGGAAGTTAAAAGTGGTGAAGGTGTCATCATTGTCGAGGCAATGAAGATGCAAAATGAGATGAAGTCTCCGAAAGACGGAATAATAAAAGAGATCAGATTCAATGAAGGCGATACCGTAAATGCCGGAGATGTGTTGGTAATAATTGAATAAACTTTTTACTTCACAACCAAACTATCAAAGTTTTGTTCCGCAGTATTTACAAAAGACAGCATCCTTGTCGTGACCTTCGGCATTACAATTTAAGCAATGTTCGGTAGAAATTTTGCCGACAGCTTTGGAGATTTCGACCGTTACGATTCCGGTTGGCACAGCGATAATTCCATAACCCATGATCATCACGATAGACGCAAAGAATTGTCCCAAAGCGGTTTGCGGCGAAACATCACCGTAACCGACGGTTGTAAGCGTTACGACTGCCCAATAGATACTTGTCGGAATATCCAAAAAACCGTGTTCTTCGCCTTCGATGACATACATTATCGAACCGATTATGGTTACAAGCGAGACAACAGCAAGCAAGAAAACACCTATTTTCCTCGCACTAGCCCGCAAAGCCGTTGTTAAAACCTGGGCTTCGCTGATATATTCGTTTAGTTTTAGAACCCGAAATATCCGAATAAGTCTTAAAATTCTGATGGTCAAAAGATATTGTAGTCCGGGAACAAACAGGCTTAGATAAGTCGGGGCAATTGCCAAAAAATCAACGACTCCAAAAAAACTCAAAGCATAACGCCACGGTTTGCGAACGCTGAGGAGTCTTAAAATATATTCGATCGTAAAAAGTATTGTGAAGAACCATTCCAAATAATAGAAAATATGTCCGTAACCTACTCTGAAAACTTTGACGCTTTCGAGAATAACCGTGATGACGCTAAAAATTATTGCCCACATCAAGATCACATCAAAAGCCTTGCCCATCGGAGTTTCGGCTTCAAATATGATTTCGTGTAACTTCTTACGCCAATTAGCGTCGGGAATTTCTTTGATCTTCGGGTTCATTATTGATTATTCATATTAAATTAAAACGAGTTGGAGGTAAAAGGCGGAAACCCGACAGTTGTATTCAGCCAATAGTTGCAAAAAGATGAGGCAACAGTTGTTGTTTATGCAATCAGTCCCGATAGGGACGATTGATAATAAATTAGCCGTCCCTTTGCAGTAATGCTCATAAATTTATTCAAATATTCGGGGGAGTGATAACAGTTATAGTATTAAAGCGTTTGAAATCCTTTTCGTTAAAAGTTACGAGGGTTGAAATATTATGAACATTCATTGAAGCGACAATTTTTGTGTCGTGAACTTGTAAGCCGATAACCTTGAAATCAGTAACGAGTTTTCGCCATTCGTTGAAGGTTGCCGGATTATCGGGAAGTATTTGGAAATATTTATCTATCAGATTTGCTTTACGTTCGGTTTGTTCAAATGACAGACCAAAACCACCTCTTGCAGTAATCGGACGTGAGCAGACATTCCAAAATTCAG
>JBGTHN010000524.1:0-6974 GCA_041746235.1 Pyrinomonadaceae bacterium
TGTTGCCCTTATAAATTGCGATCCAACCTGCGTTCCAAGATGAAGCGTGTGAACAATTAGTGATTGCCTTGAATCCTTCACCGTCGTCGCAACCACCGACATAATAAAGAGTTTCCTTAGTGTTTGCTTTCGTGAACGAACCTTCAACGCGAGTCGTTATTTCAAAGTTTTCGATCTTCTTTTCGCCGAATAGATATTTCATCACTTTGTCGTTTTCCGCCTGCATAAATTCCTGCGGTTTTGCGTAGTCGCCGCTCGTATCGCGGAAATCCCACAAGATTTCTTTATCTGCGAAAATGTCGGCTTTCGTTTTAATAAATTGCGGTGAATTTTGGAGAGTAGATGATTCGGAATCATCGGAAGTATTGTTAAAGATTTCGATGGCGAAAATGTATGATCCCGAACTATATTTATCGGAGAATTTTTCCCGCGGATCGCATTCTTCACATTTTTCGTAAATTCCCGCTTCAATTCCATTTTTCCCTATAACAAAAAAATTCATTGCTTTAGGTTGATTGGTAAACTCAACAGTTTCAATGCTGTATGTGGTTCGAACTCCCGTAATTTTTCCATATATTTTCTCCGCATCGGCAATCGTCATTCCTGTATGAACACCGTTTGCCAAACGATAACGCGGATCTCTCACCGTCAGATTGGCAATCTTTTCATCTTCGTCAAAAACATTAAATGTGATGATGATTTTATTGCCTTCACTAATACTTAATTCATCGAAATCACCATTAATTTCAGGTGTATATTTGCCAAATTTAGCATTCGGCATTTCACGAATTGCTTCGTTGATGCTCATCCCGAGTTTAATAAAGCCCACTGAATTTGGTGTGATCTGATAATTCGGTTGGCGGGCATCTCCCTGACCGAAAACGGTCAAGATCGAAAAAGTTGTAAGCAAAAGACTTACAAATACAGCGATTTTCAAAGTTAATTTTCTTTTCATTTTTTCTCACTTTTACCAATTATTTATTGGTAATTATTTTTTTATTTCTCTAGTTTGAAGATGTCATTTCTTCCGAAACAATCTTTGCACCATCCGTAAACATTTTTATCTCGATGACTTTTCCGCCGGTGTCCTGATAATTTGCCGATTGAAATGTTTGTTCAAATTGAGCAACTGCCGAGTCGCCGTCAATATCAATTTTCAAACTTTGAACACCGTCATCAATAATATTTTTCAACATCGGCTTACGATCATTTTACCATTGTCCGTAATTCATACGGGTTTTCTTGCCGCTGCTAGTCAGTTTAATTCCAATAAATTCAGTTGAATAACACGATTTATAAGCGTTGAAATCGCCATTGTCTTGGGCTTCTTCCCATTTGACCATCAAATCCTTTGCCTCGTCACGAGTTATCGGAAGCGATTTTATTTTTGGTTTTGCTTTCGATTTTGTTTTTGATTCTTCGGAATTTTTCGTGTCTTTACTTTCTTCCGTTTTAGCATCATCTTGCTCATCTTTAGAATCTTTTTTCTCGTCCTTTTCTTTTTTCATATCAGCATTTTCTTTACGCAACTCTTCGGTTTCCGAATCTTTCGCAAGATTGCAAGAAATTGCTGTCATAGAAATTAAGAAAATCCCGGTCAACAATAAAATCGTTAATTTTTTCTGCTTGATATTATTCATTTTTGGTTTTTAATTTTATTAAACTCAATATTTTGATCTAATTTTTTCTTTTCTACTTATTTAAACGAGAATGGCAAACCAAAACAGACATTTTTTCTTCAAATAAATTTAGAAAAGTTATAAACTCCTGCAAAAAGTTTGGTTAAAAATGTCTAACAATTAGCTCTTTGAGCAAATAATTAAGATTTAACGTATAATTAAAAAGCAAAAAAACTCGCCCCAAAATGCGATCGAATGAATAAAGATTCTGTAAATGAAATTACTATATTGCTCAATGAATGGAGCGGTGGCGACGAATTGGCACTTGAGCAATTGATGCCGCTTGTTTATGAAGAATTGCGTAAAATGGCAAGGCAATTTATGAATAAAAAGGAAGTCGGACACACTTTGCAACCGACCGTTTTGATTCATGAAGTTTATTTGAAATTGGTTAAACAGGAAAAGCAAAATTGGGAAAACCGCACACATTTTTTCGGTGTTGCTTCAAAGGCGATGAGGCATATTTTGGTTGATTATCTGCGAAACCGCCGATATTTAAAACGCGGAGGCGATGCAAAAAAAGTTGAATATGATGAATCAATTATCGTTTCGAATGAACGTGCCGTCGGTTTGATCGAACTCGACGAAGCATTAAACAAACTTGCCGAATTGAACGAACGCAAGAGTCGTGTCGTTGAATTAAAATACTTCGGCGGTTTAAGCAACGAAGAAATGGCAGAAGTTCTGAAAGTTTCGAGTAAAACGATCATCAGAGATTGGCAATTTGCCCGATCTTGGCTTTTAAGGGAATTATCAAATTGAAAATATGCGTTGCACAGTGTTTAAGTCACTTTGCACAAACGTAAAGTCGCTTTGCACAGTGTCTAAGTCGCTTTGCACAGTGTGTAAATCACGTTGCACAGCGAAAAGATTGGTTGCACAAAGATTAAATCGCTTTGCACATACATAAAGTCGCTTTGCACACAGAAAATATTGATTGCACATACATAAAGTTGCTTTGCACAAACATTAAGTCGCGTTGCACAGAGAAAAGTTGCTTTGCACACGCAAAAGTTGCTTTGCACAGAGAAAAGTTGTGTTGCACATATAAATTTACTTAACAGTATAGAAGATGAACGAGGAAAGATTATTAAAGATCGAGGAAATCTACCACAAGGCTTGGGATATTCCTTTAAATGAACGCTCATCTTTTTTGAATGATGCTTGCGGTGATGATTTGGAGTTAATTCAAGAGGTTGAATCTCTACTTTCTTTCGCTGAAAAAGAATCAAGCATAATTGACACTCCGCCGATGGATGTTGCCGCCGAGATGCTTTCCAAAGATGAACATTCAGAAATTATTGGCAGGGAAATCGGGCATTATAAGATTCTTTCACACATCGGAACGGGCGGAATGGGCGAAGTTTTTCTTGCCGAAGATTCCAAACTCGAACGCTTGACGGCGATCAAATTTATCAAACCCGAAATTGCTCAAATGCCCGACCAATTGCGACGTTTTTTGCAGGAAGCAAAGACCGCTTCTACACTCAATCATCCGAATATCATAACTATTTACGAGATCGGTGAAACGGACAATATACAGTTTATCGCCTCCGAATATATCGAAGGCAAAACTTTGCGAAAGGCGATGAGCGAGAATTCTCTGTCGTTCAAAGAAACTCTTCAGGTCATTTCACAAATTGCCACCGCCGTTCACGCCGCCCATAATGCCGGAATTATTCACCGCGACATTAAACCCGAAAACATTATTTTGCGTGAAGACGGGTTAGTAAAAGTTTTGGATTTTGGACTAGCGAAGTTGGGTGACACGGAGACAAGGAGAAAAAGAGAAAATGAAATTTCTCCAACATTTGATCTTCCTAGTTCATCCGCTTCTTTCTTCACTTCGCCCGGTTTGATGATGGGAACTATCGCCTATATGTCGCCGGAACAGGCTCGGATCGAAGCAGTTGATCTGCGTAGCGATATTTGGAGCATCGGTGTTGTTTTATACGAAATGCTTTGCGGCAAAAAACCTTTTGGCGGCGAATCGCCGCAGGAAAAGATAGATTCGATAATTAACGCAAAACCTAAACCTCTCGGTGAAAACAATCCTTTTGAACTCAAGCAAATCATCGAAAAAGCCTTGCAAAAAGATGCTGATAAGCGTTATCAAACGGCAAATGAATTTCTGCAAGATATAAATAATTTATACAAAGAATTTGCCGGAGAAGATGAAGTTTTAAACATTTCATCATACTCAAAAAACAAACATAAAACTTTATCGAATGAATCGAGAGTTTCTTCGCCGAATTATGTTACAGCTAATTCTAACGGGCTTTCCGAAAATAGTAATATTTCGAGTGCGGAGTTTGTTTTTAATAAAGCTAAGACGCATAAAATTTTCACGAGCGGTGCATTCATAACATTTATTTTAGCAATCGCCATTGGCGGATTTTTTTACGCAAACACAAGATTGTCGAAAGAAAATTCCGTCGCTGTTTTACCTTTTGTTAATCAAAACGGAGATGCCGAATTGGAATATTTGTCCGACGGCATCAGCGAATCGCTTATCAATTCACTTTCGCAATTGTCGGATGTCAAGGTCATTGCCCGAAGTTCGACCTTGAAATATAAGGGAAAAAAAATGGACATCGAAGAAATTTCCCGTGATTTGGGTGTGAAATATATTTTGAGCGGACGCATCATCAAACAAAATGATGACATAGAAGTTTTTGCCGAATTGTTGGATGTTGATGACAAAACGCAAATTTGGGGCGAGCGATTCAATCGAAAACTTGCAGATATATCGCAAGTTGAGAGTGAAATCTCAAGAAAGATCGCTAATCAAATGCAGATTCATCTGACAAATAAAGATCTGGAACAAATTACAAAAAACGTAGAAATAGATTCGGAAGCCTATCAATTATTTCTCAAAGGAAAATTCTATCAATCAAAACACACACCCGATAGTTCGCAAAAGGCTTTAGACTATTACAAAAAAGCGTTGGAAATCGAACCAAATTATGCGGAAGTCCACGCCGCATTGGCTTCTGTTTATCTATACATCGGCTCAAATGGCTTTGAAGAACCGAAAGAAGTTATGGAAAAAGCGAAGATCGAAGCAGACAAGGCTTTAGCGATCAACGCGAATTTACCCGAGGTTCATTTAACGATTGCCGGAATCAAACGTCTGGAATGGAATTGGTCGGAAGCAGAACGGGAATACAAACGTGCGATTGAATTGAACCCGAACTTTGCTGCTGTATATTTCGGTTATTCTTTTTTTCTCACAACTCAAAAAAGATTTGATGAAGCAATTTATATCATAAATAAAGGCAGGGAACTCGATCCGCTCAGACAGACAAATTATTCGGATACAGCCTACATTCATTACTTTGCCGGACAATTTGACGAAGCAAATAAGCAATATCAAAACGCTTTAGAACTTCATCCCGATTACAGCGGAACTTTTTACGGTAGCGGATTAAACTTTGCTGGAAAAGGCAATTATTCGGAAGCAATTAAAAATTATCAACAAGCATTAAAAATTCTCGGTGAACATACGGGTTTGAAATGTTATCTTGGTTTTGCCCTTGCCAAGACAGGCAAAATCACCGAAGCCGAAACAATTCTTAATGAGTTGGAAAATGGCAAAGACTATGTTTCGCCGTTTGAATTAGCGGTGCTTTATGTCGGTTTAGGCGAGAACGACAAAGCATTTAATTCGTTGGAAAAAGCATTGCTCGAAAAAGATTCGCAGATGCAATTTTTACAGATCGAACCGCATTTTCAAGGTTTGCACAAAGATAAAAGATTTATTGATCTAGTAAAAAAGGTCGGACTTCGGTAAGAAAATATATTTATTCTGAGGCTTTTCCGCCCGTTGCCAAATACAGAACTGCCATACGAACTGCAACTCCATATTTTACCTGATCAAGAATTTGTGAACGGGCACTATCAGCAACGTCGGAAGCAATTTCTATCCCACGATTCATCGGTCCGGGATGCAGAACGATCGCATCTTTTTTTGCTAGATCTAAACGATCTTGCGTTAAGCCATAATGAATTGCATATTCGCTCAAGGTCGGGAAAAATGCGGAATCTTGCCGTTCTTTTTGGATTCGGAGAATCATTACCACATCAGAATCTTCGATCGCTTCTTCAATGTGGTCGGTTACTTCTAAACCATTTTCAACAAGATGCGAAAAATCTTTTGGAACAAGTGTTTTGGGTCCGGCAACTTTAACTGTTGCACCGAGTTTGGTTAGTAATTGAATGTTTGAACGGGCAACGCGTGAATGCAAAATATCGCCGAGAATCGCAACTTTTAAACCGTTTATTTCTTTTTTTTGTTCACGAATCGTCATTGCATCGAGCAACGCTTGTGTTGGATGTTCGTTCGTTCCGTCGCCTGCATTGACAATTGCTGCACGACTTATTTTTGCTAATTGATGTGGAACTCCGGCGGATGAATGGCGGACGACGATGCAATCTGGATTCATCGCATCGAGCGTTAAAGCCGTATCAATAAGCGTTTCACCTTTGGAAACGCTCGAAGTTGAAATGCTGACATTGACCGCATCAGCAGAAAGACGTTTGGCGGCGAGTTCAAAAGATGTTCGTGTGCGAGTCGAGGCTTCAAAAAATAAATTTATAACCGTTTTCCCGCGAAGTGTCGGAACTTTTTTGATCTCACGTTCGGAAACTTCACGAAAATTTTCCGCCGTCCGCAAGATTCCAAGAATCTCATCGGCGGAAAGATCCCGAATTCCTAGCAAATCTCTGCGATGAAAAGGTTTTTCCATAATTCAGATTAGAAAAAAAGCAAGGCATTTGAAAAACCTTGCTTTAACAAATTATTCATCAGGTAAAGTGTAAATACCAACTGCTTCTTTATCGTCAAATTCTTTGAGCATTACTTTGATAATTTCGCTACTCGATGTCGGAACTTTTTTGCCGACATAATCGGCGTGGATCGGTAACTCACGATGTTCTTTTCCACGATCAACAAGAACTGCGAGTTGGACTTTATTCGGTCTGCCAAAATCCATAAGTTGATCAAGTGCGGCACGAATCGTTCTGCCTGTGTAAAGAACATCGTCAACAAGGATGATATTTTTGCCGTCAATATCAACATCGAGTTCAGTTCGATTGACGATCGGATTTGCACCGACGGTTGAAAGATCATCTCGATAAAGCGTGATGTCAAGAATTCCGAAGATCGGTTTGATGCCTTCGAGTTTTTCTATCTTCTTCATCAAAGTTTCGGCGAGCGGAACCCCACGTCTGCGAATTCCAACTAAATAAAGATTTTCCGCACCTTGATTTTCTTCAACGATTTCTGATGCAAGC
>JBGTHN010000525.1:0-6123 GCA_041746235.1 Pyrinomonadaceae bacterium
GTCGGACAGAGATTTTGTCAATTACTGGAGAATCATCCACAGTTCGAGATAACAGCTTTGGCGGCTTCGGATCGTTCGGTTGGTAAACCGTTTCAGGAAGCGTGTGCTTGGAAACTTTCAACGCTGATGCCGGAGAATGTGAAGCAGATCGAAGTTCAACCAATTGAACCACCGCTTGAATGTGATCTGGTTTTTTCAAGTTTGCCATCATCGGTCGCACGCGAAACAGAAGAAGCGTTTGCCCGTGCAGGTTATCCCGTTATCAGTAATTCTTCCTGTTATCGAATGGAAGAAGATGTTCCTCTGATAATTCCTGAGATCAATGCCGAACATCTCGGTTTGATCGAAATTCAGCAAGCCAAAAGAGGTTTTGATAAAGGTTTTATCGTTACAAATCCGAATTGTGCCGTCGTTTCATTCGCTCCGCCACTTGCCGCACTTGATCGGAAATTTGGGATCGAATCGGCGATTATTACAACAATGCAAGCGGTTTCCGGTGCCGGTTATCCGGGTGTTTCGAGTCTTGATATTATGGATAATGTTTTGCCGTATATTCCGGGCGAAGAGCCGAAAGCTGAAACCGAAGCACAGAAAATCTTGGGTAAATTAAACGGGGAAATGATCGAAAAAGCTGATTTTACAGTTTCTGCTCAATGCTTTCGTGTAAATGTAATTGATGGACATACAGCTTCAGTTCGCGTGAATTTGAAACAGAATTCAACGCTCGAAGATGTTCAACAGGCAATGACCGATTTTCCATCATTAGGACTTTATTCATCGCCCGAAAAGTTCATATATGTTTGTGATGAACCTTCGCGTCCGCAACCTCGCCTAGATAGAGATAACGGAAACGGAATGACGATCACAGTTGGCAGGCTTTTTCCAGATAATATCTTTGATTATAGATTTGTATCTTTGAGCCATAACACAGTTCGCGGTGCGGCAGGTGCGGCAGTTTTGAATGCCGAATTGCTTATTGATAAAAGAATCATCTGATAAATTTTTGATGTTTTCATAACTGTAAAAACTTAAAATATGACAACAAACCCTCTAGCCGAGAAAACTTACGTTGAAAAAATACTGATCGCGGTCGGGATAGTTTTTCTGACATATATTGTTTATCAACTCTTTTTCTCGGTTTTTGATGTGATCTTGCTGATCTTTGCGGCGGTTTTGATCGCCGTTTTTTTGTGTGGTTTGGCGGATTATGTCGGTCGCTATTTGAATATTTCAGATGGAAAAGCGGTTTTGATCGTATCGGTTCTATTGCTTATTGTTTTAGGCGGAGCGATCGCTTTGCTTGCTCCGAGCGTTGCCGAGCAGGTTCAGCATTTGCGAGAAGAACTTCCAAAATCTGCACAAGAAGCCGGAGCATATATTTCCCAATTCAGTTGGGGAAGAGCGATCATTGACCAACTTCCAAGCTTTGATGATGTGATGAACAAGATCGACGCTTCGAGTATTTTAACCCGTGTCGGCGGATTCTTTTCATCAACGGTCGGTGCGGTCGGCAACTTTTTTATTACGATACTTTTGGCAATTTATTTAGCGACCGAACCGAAGTTTTATGCCGATGGATTTACAAAACTTTTTCCGCTCCGTCTGCGTCCGCGTGTCGGCGAAGTCCTTGCCGAAATTGGCGACACTTTGAGTTGGTGGCTCATCGGAAAAGTCGCTTCGATGGTTTTTATCGGATTATTGACGTGGATCGGTTTATCAATTATCGGCGTTCCGCTGGCTTTAACACTCGGCTTAATTGCCGGACTTTTATCATTTATACCGAATTTCGGTCCGATACTTTCCGCAGTTCCGGCAATTCTTCTGGCGTTTATCGAAAGCCCGATGAAAGCCGTCTATGTGCTGATATTATTCATCATTGTGCAGATCATCGAATCAAATATCGTCACGCCGATGATCGAACGTCAAACGGTCGAACTTCCGCCCGCACTAACGATAATTTTCCAACTCGTCTTAGGTGTATTGATCGGCGGACTCGGACTCGTTCTCGCCACACCTTTGCTTGCAGTATTGATGGTCTTGATTCAAATGATCTATATCGAAGACGTTTTAGGTGATCGCAATACCAATGTGATAGAAAAACAAGAGAAAAGAGAAGATATTAAGGAAACGAAAAAGTTAAAACAAACGAAACGAAAAGTGAATAAGAGAAAAGTTAAAAAATGAGTTTGGCAATAGGTTAATTATCCGAACTTTCATTAGTCAGTAATATGAACCGAAACAACGCATTATGAATGAGAAGGGAGAAATTGAGCTGGAAGTAAATTTAGAGCATTTAGATTTTTGGCGTTATTATATCTACAGCTATTTTAATTTCAACACAGTACTGTTTATTTGTTTTAATTTTGCTTTATTCGGTTTTGCACTTTTAGTGTTTCTTGGAAACTCTTTTACTGGCTCACGTATAATCGGACTTTTAATATCATCCTTTTTGTTTTCGATACTATCTATACTTTTTTCCATTTATATGTCTGCCGAAATCGCTGTTGATTTTGAAACAACTTTTAAATATAAATTTTCGGACAAAAAAATCGAAATTATTGGGAAAGATAGTTTTTCTGAATTTAAGTGGAGTTGTTTCACAACCGTAAAGGAGAAAAAGAATCACTTCTTCCTAAGTTTAAAAGATGGACAGATAACAATGATTCCGAAAAAAGATTTTACAAATAAAGAAGATATATTGGAATTTAGAGAGTTGCTTAGAACAAAGCTTGAAGATAAAGCATTATTAAAAAAGTCAGTAGGAAAACTAGGATTAAAATAAATGATCGATAGATATACATTGCCCGAAATGGGTGCGATTTGGCAGTTACAAAATAAATTTCAAAAGTGGTTAGATGTAGAAATTGCCGTCTGTGAAGTTCACGCCGAAGATGGAACTATACCAAACGAAGCACTTAAAGAAATTAAAGAAAGAGCGGCTTTTACTGTTGAACGAATCAATGAGATCGAGAAAGTTACAGACCATGACGTAATTGCATTTACAACGAATCTAGCAGAAAACATCGGCGAATCGGCACGTTTTGTGCATTACGGTTTAACGTCTTCGGACGTTGTGGACACGGCAAACGGTCTGCTTTTGAAAGAGGCTTGTGATCTTTTGATCGATAAAGTTGATGGATTATTGGAAGTTTTAAAACGTCGTGCATTTGAATTTAAGGACACACCGCAAATTGGACGAACTCACGGAATTCACGCTGAACCGACAGCATTTGGAATGACTTTTGCACTTTGGTATTCGGAAATGCAACGCAATCGTGAACGTCTTGTAAAAGCAAAAGAACAAGTTTCAGTTGGTAAAATTTCCGGTGCAGTTGGAGCGTTTGCACATCTTAATCCCGATGTTGAGGAAAGAGTTTGTTCAAAATTGGGTTTGAAACCTGCCGATATTTCAACGCAGGTTATTCAACGCGACCGCTACGCAGAGTTTTTATGCACGCTTGGGATAATCGCTTCAACACTCGATAAGATCGGCTTGAACGTCCGTCATTGGCAACGAACGGAAGTCCGCGAAGCACAGGAAAAGTTCAAGGTCGGACAAAAAGGCTCAAGTGCGATGCCGCACAAACGCAATCCTATTTTGTCGGAAAAAATTTGCGGTCTGGCGAGAACGGTTCGGGCGAATACGATTGTCGGTTTGGAAAATGTCGCACTATGGCACGAACGTGATATTTCGCATTCTTCGGCGGAAAGAGTTGTGTTCCCGGATTCATCTGTAACGCTTGATTATTTGTTGGCGAAAACAACTTCGTTGCTTGATGGATTGGTTGTTTATCCCGAAAATATGCTCAAGAATTTAGAACTAACGGGCGGTTTAATATTCAGCGGACAACTGATGTTGGCACTTACACAAAAGGGAATTTCGCGTGAAGAAGCGTATAAATGGACGCAGAGAAATGCGATGAAAGTTTGGGACGAAGGCGGAGTTTATAAAGATTTGGTCGAAAAAGACACGGACATTTCTTCGCATTTATCGAACGAAGAAATTGCCCGCGTCTTTGATCTGAAACATTACCTACGAAATGTAGATACTGTTTTCAAACGAGTTTTCAATTAAATTAAACCCATTTTTGAACCATATTGCCAACGATTGGAAGTTTGAACTCCGCTCCGCCGAATGATTTAATAGCGGCAAAGATCAAGCCTCCGAAAAATCCGAGAAAAAGACCGATATAAATTAAAACTGCCAATCCTCCGACTCCCCAAGCCAATCCTTCCGAAACCATTCCGGCAACAAATCCTAATATCATTGCAACAATTACGAATGCAAAGATACTGACCATAAACAAAACAGCCCACATTACCGATTGTAATGCGTGGAATCGGACAAATTTATTGTCTTTTTCGATAAAGATAAGGACCAAAGCGACGATCCCGATTAAGTAACCGATCAAGGCGGTTACATTTCCATCAAGTCCAAGTGCAGATTTTTGATTTTCCATAATTTTTTTTGTTTTCCTCTGTTTCTAAGTTATTAGTAATTTATTTTTGCTAACCTGAATATTTCTCGGCTAATTTGCCGATGAATGGGATTTTGAATTCACTTCCACTATAAGCCTTTATTGCGGCGAAGATCATTAAGAGAAACCCACCACATATTGCAACAATTGCCAGTAGAAATACAAGTAGCGAAATTATCATTACGATAAATGTAACGATTGGAATTCCAATACTTGCGTCAATTATTAAACCGATCATTGAACCGACTAAAAAAATCGCAATGCCTACAAAGTATAAAATTAAAGCACCACCAACTGCGGCAATTCCTAAAAAGACAGATTGTAATGCGTGGAATCTTACAAATTTATTTTCTTTTTCGATAAAGACCAGAATAAGTGCGATTACCCAAATAAAATATCCGAGCAACGCAGTTACATTGCCATCCATTCCAAGTGCAGATTTATCTTGGGGGTTTTGCATAATTTTTAATTATCTATATCTGAGTCTTACGAAAAAGTCGGTTAATTTGTTTGATTATAATTGTTAATTACCGTGAATTTAACACAAACACGTTGCATATCTCAAGAAATTGCGTAAACTTTTATATTTTTATCGGAGAAATTTTATGAAAGCAAAAGTTTATGTAACACTAAAATCGAGCGTTCTTGATCCGCAAGGCAAGGCAATTCATCATTCAACCGAACTCTTAGGCTTTGAAAATGTGTCGGATATTCGGCAAGGCAAATATTTTGAGATCGTTTTGGATGAAAGTATTTCCGAAGAGCAAGCACAGGAAACCGCTGAGAAAATTGCCAAAGACGTTTTGGCAAATCCGGTGATCGAAGATTATAAGGTAGAATTGATAGCGGATAATGGATAATGGATAATTAAGAAAAATAATTATCCATTATCCATTATCCATTTTCCATTATTAAAATTATGAAATTTGGAGTTATAGTATTTCCCGGTTCAAATTGCGACCACGACGCATATCACGTTATCTCGAAGCACGTCGGTCAACCCGTAGATTTTATATGGCACAAGGAAACAGACTTGAGCCAATATGACGCGATCATCGTTCCCGGCGGATTTTCTTACGGCGATTATTTGCGTGCGGGAGCATTAGCAAAATTTTCGCCCGTGATGAAAGCGGTTAAAGAGTTTGCCGCACAAGGGAAGTTTGTCTTCGGCATCTGTAACGGTTTTCAGATACTTTGCGAAGCGGGACTTCTGCCCGGTGCTTTGATGCGGAATGAAGACCTGCATTTTATCTGCAAACACGTCAACATCAAGGTCGAGAACAAAAACACGCCATACACGAACGAACTAGATGAAGCGGCTGTTTTATCAATTCCAATCGCTCACGCCGAAGGAAATTACGTCTGCGACGACGAAACTTTCAATTCATTAGAGGAAAATAATCAGATAGTTTTCCGCTACTGCGACGAGAACGGCGAACCGACAAAAGAATCAAATCCAAACGGTTCACGCTCTAATATTGCGGGAATCTGTAATCTTGATCGAAACGTCATCGGAATGATGCCGCATCCCGAACGTGCTTGCGAAGATATGCTCGGCTCACGCGACGGCAGAGAGATATTTCGTTCCTTAACGAAAAAGATTTCAGAGTTGGGAGTTTAGATAATGCAAAAATAGAGTTTTTGC
>JBGTHN010000526.1:0-1974 GCA_041746235.1 Pyrinomonadaceae bacterium
TGAAGCCGAAGCGAAAAAAGTCGAAGTCGGAAAAGAGTTTCACGCTGCATCTCGCCGTCAGATTTCGGGATCGTGCGATCCCAAACCCTTCGACCTCGATTTTGAAGACTGGAAATAAATTCTGCAAAGCATTTTATCCTGTATAGGCACATTATTTAGTAAAAAAAAATGAAAAAACTATGACAGAAAAATGTTTCCGCTCATCGGCATTTTGACAGGTTGTTTATGTTGTCGAACGTCCATTTTCTTTCATAAAAGTATAACGACCGGAAATTTGTGCGGCTTGAAAATTATTTTGAGCCGCTTTTTTTCGTTTTGTCGCATTACAAGATGAAAACAATATTAAGGAAACTGAAAAAATCAATTTATACAAAAGGAGAAACAAAATGGCATCAACATTAAATTTAGAAGAAATTACGCCGGGTATTCAAACCCAAACGACGGATCAACAGATGGCAAAAGCCAAGCAGGTGAAAACTCTCGGCATTGTCGCACTCGTTTTAGTGGTTTGCAGTTTTATCCCGATAATCGGGATTTTTACGATGATCGCGGCATTTATTGTTTCGCGGATAGCGATGCGTATATCAAGACAAAATCTTGTGCCGATCGAATATGAAAAACCGGCTTACTGGGCTTCGATCATCAGTCTTTTGTTGATGATCTTAACGGTTATCGGAATTGTTTTTTGGCTGATGTAATGAAGGTAACTTATTAAATTATAGAAAAGGAAGCAGGAGGAAATTATGAAGAGCGTATTGATTGTAATAGGAATATTGTTGATATTTTTCGCCCCGTTTGCGGCGATCGGGTGGATAGTTTACCGAATGATAAAAGGCAGCGGTGGGAACAACAATTCAATAACGTAAGGAAAGTGATGAACAAACAAATGAAGCTGAACTAATCGAATTAGTTGCAAGCAATTGTCT
Organism: Pyrinomonadaceae bacterium; assembly: GCA_041746235.1. Lineage (GTDB taxonomy): Bacteria > Acidobacteriota > Blastocatellia > Pyrinomonadales > Pyrinomonadaceae > Aridibacter. The sequence goes on from JBGTHN010000526.1 coordinate 927, forward strand.
GATGGTTCTCGATCCGTAATTTAGTTAGACCTGTCGGATGTTAGTAGAAGAAAAAAATATAGGAGTTACTTGGACACAAGTTAAAAAAAATATGCAATTTATCAAATATCTGGTTTCGCCATTTGCGGCATTTATTATGGTCTTATTTGTACTATCAAATTGGATCATCATTATTATTCCAAGCAGTGGTTACACGATTGATATGAGCGGTTTACGTTTAATAATTCATTCACTTGAGACAGGTGCGTCGGGCGGATATGTAATCTTGGTGATGGTGTTTTTTGCCGGTTGTATATTTCTCGTTTCGCTAATACCAAAGGTCAATTTAAGAAAAATTCTCATTGTGTTTTTTAGTGTGCTTGCTATCTGCACGCTTCTCTATTTTGCGATTATGGGAGGAGATCCAACCAGAACAAGAGAAGAGATCAACTTAGGAATTGGTTGGTTTGTATGTTTTATAGCCGCAATTGTTGCAATTGTCGGTGCATTTTTGCCAAAGGATAAGACTCAAGAAGAAGTATCAACTTCTCTAAATATTACTTGACTGAAAAAATAAGGAGTTGAAAACTATGCAAAAAATAAAGAAGTTCAATGGAATTATTTTGAGTTTATTGAGTCTAAACATTTCGCTTCTGGCTCAGGAACTTAACAACGATGCAGGGTTGGCGTGCGGGACGGGAATCGTTTTCCTGATCATCTGGTTACTGGTGATGTTTGTCATTTTGGCAGTGTTTATTGCCATCATTGTTTTCATTATCAAATGGATCAGAAAAGATGCTGTTGCAAGAAATATGCCGAATGCCGATTCGATCAAATGGCTTGGACTCTTGGGATTAGTAGGTCTGGTTATTTATTTACTCAAACGACCTGATGGACAAATGCCGCCGTCAAATAATCGGTATGCAAGATAAGTTTATTTATCCGAAACATATTTTAACGTTGCGGCTGAAACTTGCTGTTTTCCTGAGCATCGGATTATTCGTATCGTTGCTTGCGTTTGATCTGATGCGTCAACCTGCAGATCAGGCAACGGCTCGTGTTTATATCG
>JBGTHN010000527.1:0-3518 GCA_041746235.1 Pyrinomonadaceae bacterium
CGCGCATTCATCAATTCGATCAGAACTTCCTGCGGCGCGGCATCTCTCGGCTGATAAAACTTTTCTTCAAAGTCGGCGATCAGTTTTCCAATAAGTTCGAGCAGAGCGTTTTCTTCAAACGATAATTTATCACCCTTTGCCAGCAACTTTTCGACGATCAAAATTGCACGTTCGTTTTCCGCTTCCGTTTTGATAATCATCGGAAGCGTTTCGGTCAAAAGTTTGCCATATTTATTCGGATTTACTTTTTCGGCAACTCTAATCATTGTTTCCACTTTTCCTTGTCATATTCGCTGTGCGTCAAAATATGTCTGATTAAAACCAGTTGGGAATCAAAATGGATTTCTGCAATCAATCTGTAATTATTCCCCGCAATGTTGAAAACTATAAAACGCCCGACCAAATCGGCATGCGGATAGCTTTCTCTGACTTCGACGATATTTTGCCACGTCGCTTTTTTCGCAATCTTATACCACGAGCTAAGTGAAGACTCCGAATTCGGATGCAAAGCAACGAATTCTCGAATCTTTCGGTATGAAATCGTGTTCATTTATTTACTTTTGCTTAATCTCAACAGCTTCACGACTGCTACAATTCAAAGTTACCGATATGGGAACTTTTTGTCAAGCATTTTGGTAAAAGTTTTCAATGTCGTAAAATTACCAAAGCAAAAGTTTTCAGGGGAGCGTAACGCTGAGAGTTGTCCAAATTGTTTGGGCATTACCCTAACAACCTGATGCGGATAATACCGACGAAGGGAGAAAAACGACGAAAGAAGTCAGAAGTCAGAAGTCAGAAGTCAGAATAGCTGAGGAACTAACCAGCGACGAAATTAAATTTCCCAGTTCAAACAAAATTTACGTTACGGCCAACGGCGACACTCGCAATGATTCGAAGGCGAGCTAAATGTGCCGAAATTTCGTTGAGTCTTACCCGCAATTTGCTTGCTGAACTCGAAGAAAATGCTCCCGTGCGTGCGTATGATGCGAGCGGCGTTTACGCGGATTAGTATATCAAGCAAATGTTTTCACAGGGGCGAAAGCTAAGAGTCCGAATGATGGTGAATGTAAATGCTATGTGCGCGAGCAGTTAAAAGGATTTCTCTTTGTTTGTTTTTGGCAGAAGAACAGCTTGCTGAATCGTCTTGTCTCTTTTGGCTAGAGAAAAAGCTATTTCCATTTTCTCGCCAAAAGGCAAATTTCGCTGATGTTCGCGGAAAGATTTTTTTTGCGATTTGAGATGATCGTTAAGTTGTTCGGTAGAAATCAATTGTTCTTTTTTCATTATTGAAATTTATTAATGTTTTCTTGCCATTTCTCAGTTAAATTATACTTGGATAAAATGGTTTGTAAATCGTCTAAGTTGACAACTTCGTGCTGAAGAAAAACTCCAATCCGCAAATAATCTTTGAGCCTTCCCGTATTAAGCATAATAGCGACAAGGTGTTCGGAAGTCACGACACGAACGATAACTTCTTTCGTCAATTGAAATTCATTTGCTTCTTCAATCGCTTCGTTAAGTAAATCTGTTCCGGTCGGGAGAAATTGAACAGGAAAACCTTCAACGTAAAAATGTTCTCCCTGCATCTTGTAATTCTTATCTTTTAAGTAATCAAATATCGGCTGAAATTCCGTCAAAGGATTTCCGTCAGCATTTAAATGAACGAAAATATTTATGTCTTCCGTTGCGATCGGTTCGGTGTAAAAAATAACCGCTGTTGCGTCGCCAAGCGCATAGTTTTCAATGATTTCATCGACCACCATTTTATTGATTACAGAAATTGTTTTTGCAATATCAGCCATTTATTACAACGATTGTAAGGAATACCGAGGCGATTGTTAAGCGGAAACGTTTCGGCTATTGAGATTTAGGACAAATTATTAAACAACATTAGTGTCCCGTTATAAATCGAATAGATTCAATTGGTTAGCAAATGGCTCGTCCTCGATTTGTAAATCATACTCGTTAAGTAGTTGATTTAACGGGGTTTTGTCAAAAACTGAAACGGATAATATTTGTAATATTTCGTAGAGATCGCGCTCTATTTTCAGTTCTTTCTTAGCTATCGCCACCGTTAAATATGTGCAAATGGCGATCCAGATCTGCGTTTTGACAGCATTTTCTGTTTCGCCCCAAAAGGTTTTGATTTTCAAATGTTGTTTGATCCAGTTGAAAAACAATTCGATTTTCCAACGGTGTTTGTATAGAAGGGCGACTTCCAACGCCGTTATTTCAAAATTATTGGTCAAGAAAACATAGGTTTTCTGTTGCTCTTTGTCATAATATTTTACCCGGCGCAGCTTTTTGGAATACGCTTTTTTCGATTTATAAGTTGTCAATTTGATGTTTTGATCGCATCTCAATCCACTCTCTTTTTCAACTTCTCTGGCGTTAATTCTGCGGCAAACAAGATTCGTTTTCGCGCGCGTAACGAAGAACGCAGAAGCCTGATTGATCCGATAAAGCCTCGCGAAATCGAGATAGCCCTTGTCCATCAGATAAATTGCGAGCGGCTCAAAAACGAGTTCGTCCAGGATGTTTACATCGTGCGTTTTGCCGTCAGTGATCTGAATAAAGATCGGCAGACTGCCGCGTAAATCTAATAATGTGTGCAACTTAACGGCTGCTTTCGCCCGTCGGAATTTTGCCCACCAAAAGACATTCAGGCATAAATCAATGGTCGTCGAGTCCAACGCATAAACAGTGTTGGAAATCTCCAGACCGAAGTCGTCTGATGAATACAACGGTCGTGCTTTGCTTAGCAAAACTTGGGCGAAATCGGCGTAAATCTGCCAGTTTCGATTTTCGTTTGCCTCGGCTAAAGTCGATCGATTGACCAAATATCCGATGCCGAGATGATACAATTTCTGGCGATGCGCCGCGAGACAATTGACCAGATCGCGGAGACTCGTCCGTCCGGTCAGTTGCCCAAAAGACATCGTCAAAAACTGAATCCAACAGGTAAAGTTTTTGACTCGCAAATTACCGTCGTATAGCGATACGCATTTATCAAATTCGTACTTTGGTAAAATTTCAAATAACTGTGCGAAAACATATTTTCCGTGATTCATGAAAGCAAGTCTAAAACCTACTTTTATCTTCGCTGAAATCGAAAAATCGAAATATCGCTGTAAGCAACCAAATACCAAATACTTACAGCCGTAAAATTTAGTTTAACCGGACACTATTGTCTCTGGATAAAAAATTATCAAACTTTTTGTTGCAAAAGCAGGATGTATTAAAATACTCAATTCAAAGTGATTACACTGATTTTGTGGGAAGTCGTTCATTTTGGAGAGAATACTTTCAAATAGCGAAACTAACGCGTGAACATGGGCATGGGGGAATTATTTTGATAGTACCTTCAAATTACGATTGGAAGAAATCAATTGAGAGCCTTGGTTCTAGCACTCTAAATTCCTATGAAAAGGCGAAAAAATCTATTCAGTCATTAGATGAAATATGGAGTAAAAAGTTAAACAACAATAAATCTTCACAAAATAAAGGATTGTTATTAA
>JBGTHN010000528.1:0-4109 GCA_041746235.1 Pyrinomonadaceae bacterium
GATAACTTCGGGAGAGGATAATGCGAGTTTTGAAATCGTTGCTCCAAATGGAGAAAATCTGGTTGATGACGATTCCAATTGGACAGGCGAACTTCCTGCCGATGGAAATTACAAAATAATAGTCGGTGGAACTCGCGGTAATGCTACCTATACGGTTAAATTTTCAGTCGCTCAATCGCCGATAAGAGATTGAATTTATAGATAATAAACCGATTCGAAATTTATTATTAAAAAACAGCGAAATCCAATTCGCTGTTTTTTTTCTTTACTCTAAAATTTGTTAAACCGTTTCCAATTCCGCTTTTAATTTGCTCAAAGCGGTTTTGTCTTGGAGAAGTCTTTCGATAACTTCATCGGCTTTTTTATTAACTTGTGAGCCGTCAATTGTTTCACGCAAAGTTTGATTTATTAACGTTTGATAACCTGCGTTGGAATTTTCCGCTTGTGCTTTGAAGTGTTCGACAATATCAGCATCAAGATAGATCGTGATGCGGTTTTTGGATTCTTTCAGAGAATTCTTAATGGCAGAATCTACAAATTTCGGGCGTGTAATTCTTTTCAATCCGCGTTTTTGAGCTTCTTCAGAAGTTTCCAAATATTCGTAATCTTTATTTTTTGTATTGCTCATATTCCTTTACCATCCATTTTTCGGCTTTCCGTGCTGTAATCAAACGAACATCATCATTTTCATAAGTAAATGTAACGTAAATCAATCCATATTGAGCCGAAAAGCCAATCAAATCGAAACGTATTTCGTCATTAGTCGAATGTTCAAAATCTTCAAAATAAACTCCGAACACATCATCAAATGCGTCAAGTAATAACGCAAAATCCACTTTGTGATCTTCAATAACTTTCAGCCTTTTCGTTTCGTCCCAAACGAACATAATTTGATGCTATATGTATGATGTATGTATGTCAATTATTTTGTGAGATACTTAACTCACAACAGGTTCTAATTGCGTAACTGTTCCACAATTATCGCAGGTGTGGTTTTGTTTCTAAATCAACCGCTAACCATGTTTCTGTATTTTGCCAAAAACAGCATAAATATACCATAGGCGATGAGTCCGACGGCGAGTGTGACGAGGAGCCATATTCCGTAGGTTTGTTGTTCGACGAAGTGGAGGGCGTTGCCGAAGTCTCGTGTTTTTCCGGCGTTGGAACTCCAGGCGGCGAAGATGAAGAAACCGCCGATCAGGCAGAAAACGATTCCGCGGGCAATAAGACCGAATCTGCCGAGATGAATGCCGATGTTTTCGACATGATCTTTTAATTCGGAATGCAAGTTTTCGAGGAAACTTTTGCTGAAGGCTTTGTAGAATTGGTAGAAACCGATTCCGACGATGATGAATCCGATGATCGCTATGAGCCATTGCCCGAATCGCTGATCGAGTATCATAGCCGTCCAACTTTCTGCCCAAAACTCATTTTGTTCTGTGACTCCGAGCAAGATTTTGACAGCAGAAAAAGCGAGTCCGAGATAGATCAAGCCAATCAAAGAAAAGCCCGTGCGGATGAAATAGCCTTTCGTGTCCGAGCCTTTATTGTCCGTATCCATAAAGCCCTGAAGGAATCGCCAGATGGCGTGGCAAACCAAACCGATCGCCACAATTATCAGCAAGATTTGTCCGAACGGAAGTTTGACGATTTGTTCCAAGGCACTCTGCGAACCTGTCTCCACTCTTTGTGCTCCGACGGCTCCACTCACTGCTAAAATGCCGATCAAAATATAAACAACCCCTCTCGCCGCAAATCCAATGCGACCGAAAACTTTCACCCACGAACCATTTACACGGATGGTTTCTTTTGCTTTTTGTATAAACTCTTGTTCTGAATTTTCCAAAATTCTCCAATTAACTCACAACAGTCGGCGGTTGCATAACTGTTCCGCAATTATCACAAGTGCGTTTATTACCAAGAATGAAAATAATACATAAAATCGCCGTTGGGTTTTAGATAAAGATTTAATCTTTCGCCTTCGGAATAAAAATGAATAATTGTTGCAAGGGAAGTTTTCTCAATTGGTTCTTTATCAAATTTTATATCTCTTAAGAATCTATCTGAATTTGTTCCTTTCATAATACGCGACCAAATAAGTTTATTATTTTTGTCAGTTGCAATTAGGAAAATTTGATTATTTGATTTCGTGATAGCCAATTTACCGAAATCTGTAATAATAGTTTCTAACAATGTTGATTTTGGAATGCTCTTTGGAATTTCACCATAAAGAGGTCCGTCATCCATTGTATATCTCATGAAAGGCAATAATTTCTCATCATTCAGTTGACTATAAAAATCCTCACGGATAAATAAAAGTTGTTCATCAATCGATTTATTTTTTAATTGAGAAATGTCTTTCTGTCTTATCTTAAAATACAAAGAAAGCAACCTATCATAGCGTTCTTTGTCAATTGTTTTCGTGCAGTTTGAATGAAAATCTTTTAACTGAAAAACTAAAAACGGAACTAGAAAGTTTGTTTTTCCCTCATACTTTTGCACTTCAGAAAGTTTGTCTAATTCTTCGTTTGACCAGTTCACTTTCTCATCGTCTTTTAAACTAAAAAAGTCAAAATGTTTCACTTCAAAACAAGGTTTCTTTTGTTTTTGGGCAAATGAAGAATTAATAAAAACGAGAATTGCTAAAAATGCAATTAATATAATTTGAGGCTTTTTCATATTCATATATTTTATAGATTACGAAACAACAGGCGGCGGTTGCATAACTGTTCCGCAATTATCACAAGTTCGTTTTTGTTCGTCGCTGTAAAAACGCTCGAATACGCCCTGGAATTGGGTCATAATGTTGGTTAGTTCAAAGTATTCTTCATAGAGTTTTTCGTTGCAGTTTTCGCAGAACCACATTAATCCGTCTTTTTCGCCGTTGCGTCGTTTGCGTTCGATGACCAAGCCGACTGTGTTTTCGCCACGAATCGGATTGTGCGGGACTCTCGGTGGAAGTAAGAATATTTCGCCTTCGCGGACGGGAACATCAACCGCTTTGCCGTCTTCCTGTAATTTGATAAGAATATCGCCTTCGAGTTGGTAGAAAAATTCCTCACCTTCGTCCCAGTGATAATCCTTCCGCGAATTCGGTCCGCCGACTGCCATGACGATAAATTCGGCATCTTCCCAGACACATTTATTCCCGACGGGCGGTTTTAAAAGGTGTCTGTGTTCGTCGATCCATTTTTGAAAATTAAAAGGTCTTTGTATTGGCATAGTATTTGTCCGTTGTTAGTAGTTAGTTGTTATTTGTTTTTATTATAATAAACGAAATGAATAAATATGTGTATTTGCGGGAGTTGCGAAGTTGTAAACTAAAGTTTTTAATGCGATTTCTTTAGTTGACCTGTCAATTTCTTCATTATACCAAGCGATTTCTTCATTAGACCTGTCGATTTCTTGACTTGACCGATGAATTACATCACTTGACCGATGAATTACACCACTTGACCGATGAATTTCTTCATTTGACCGATGAATTACATCACTTGACCGATGAATTACATCACTTGACCGATGAATTACATCACTTGACCGATGAATTACATCGCTGTAAAAGTCCTTTACATCACTTGACCAATGAATTACATCGCTGTAAAAGTCCTTTGCATGGCTTGAACTATTTATTTTCGGCAGAGAAGTTTTCGTTGTTGACTTCGTTTATTTCTTTGAATGAAAGTCCGCGTTTGATAATTAAGATCATTCCGACGGTTGACCAGAAGAGCGTGCGACCTTTGCGGATGATCGCTAAAGTTACGCCGACACCTGTTCCGATCGCTAAGGTTTCGACGATGAATTCCGCTCCGGCTTCGTCAACTCCTACGAGAAACGGGATCAATTTGAAAACTACTGTAACGAGTCGGCTCATCGATTCGAGAAAATATGCGTTTGAAAAAGGTATGAAGGATTCGCTCAGGCGTGTGATGATGAACCAGACCTCAAAAACTCCGAGCGTGTGGAAAAGGACTTGTAAGAAACAAAGTGGGAAAAATCTTTGCGGATATTTGCGGTAAAATCCGAAAATTAAACTTTCAAAAAGGCGAACTTGTCCGCGACCTTTTTCTAAAATGCTACGCAAAATGCCGAAATCATACAAATGATCG
>JBGTHN010000529.1:0-2802 GCA_041746235.1 Pyrinomonadaceae bacterium
AACGCCCGTTCCATTACAAACCCCAAAACCTGCGGCGATAAGTCATCAATGTTCGTCTCGATCAAAGTTAGTTCTTTGTCCTTTGTCCTTTGCCCTTTGTACTTTGTACTTTGCTTTTCTGAATTTCCTAGAATTAAGCGCAATGCGTTCGGAAAGTCTTCATACCCTCGACTTCCCGCGCCGTAAGCGGTTTTTTCAATTGTCATTTCGGGTAGATTTCCAAACTCATCGCAAACCGTGGAAATGATCGCCGCGCCCGTCGGCGTTATCAATTCGCCGACGATCTCCGTCGAATAAATAGAAAAACCTTTCAACAATTCCGCAACAGCCGGTGGTGGAACCGGAAATTTCCCGTGTTCCATATTCACAAAACCGCTTCCCACATGGATTTTTGAACAGATGAATTTTTCGATCCCAAGCATTTCAAAGCCGATGCAGACACCCACAACATCGATGATCGCATCCATCGCTCCGACTTCATGAAAATGGACTTTTTCGACATTTACGCCATGGACTTTCGCCTCGGAAACCGCCAGATTTTTAAAAATTTTAATCGCGCGTTTTTTAACTGAATCCGACAGTTTTGACTCATTGATGATCTTAACAATATCGTTCAAATGCCGATGTTTTCGCTCTTCCTGAAATTTTACATTTACGTGAACCGACGAAATTCCCGAGCGATTTACCGTCTCGGTTTCAATTTCGAAATCCGCGATGTCAAGCAATGTCAAATTCCTGATCAGCTCGCTTTTATCGACGCCCAGCGCGATCAGCGCGCCAAGAATCATATTGCCGCTGGCACCGGCGAAGCAATCAAAGTAAAGCGTTTTCATAAAAAAGATTTCAACACAAAGCCGCAACAAATACAAAGATTTGAGACTGTATTTATTTGATTACAAAACAACATCGGGTCAAAGTTGCGGCAAAATATAACCGGCTTTTCACGCTATTTTGAAGTTGGAATGTGTTCGTTTGACAGAAATTTTCCAGATTGAACTAAGATTGTTTCCGAACTATTTCGTTACACGAGTAAGAAGCAAAATCATTTTTGGCAGGATAGAAAATAAAATCCAACACTTTTTTCGTTTCTTGTTCAAAAGTCTTGAATTCAATTATTAGCAAACTATGGAGGTTTGGGACTATTTTTCATCGGAAACTGTCATTGCAGACATGTCGGCATTAAAAAGTGCCGTTGATACAACAAAAACAAACTTGGCTAATTCTAAATATGTCCAATATTTTGCTACTAAATTTCCTGATGCTTACACTAAATTTATTTTTCCGCGAAAATATGATAATTTTGGCATATATTGCAGTGTTTTTGCGCATTTGTAATTGAGAATCTAAAATTCAAAGGAGATATAAATATGAATTGGTGGGGGGATAAAAAAATTGATAAGGCGAGTTTGGTCGAAACGTTTAATCAGATGGCAAAGCTGACCGAAAAATATGAAAGATATGAAATCGGTTGGAAAGTTTTGATACCAAATGATATCCATGAAAAGATTTTGGAAGGAGCCCGACGCATCAAACGGCTGAAAGAAGTGCACGTTTACTATAATGATTTAAAAAGTCTTTATGAGGCTCTGCAAGTTTTAAATAATATGGAAGTGGCAAGTAATTCAGATGTGGCGGGTAAGGCTTACGGACAACTTCTCTCGACCGCAGGCGCGGTTATGAGTAAGCTCCCTTTTCCGGCGAGCGAATATGGCGGCATTTTGAAGAATATAGGCGACCAATTTCCAAAATTTGTTAAAACAGTAATGCCTTCAACCCACGGAGGCGACAGTCAGGCTAATTTTGATGATTTTCTGAAAGGCGGACAGAAATTTATCAACGGAATTTGATCTTACAATTTAAGCATCTGAGCTAGATAAAATCACTTTTTTTAGGATTTTGTTTTTATTTAACAAATCGATATACTTCTTGATTCTTAAAAGTTATGAATCTTTTACAGTTACAAGAAGAAATACGGGGAAAAGTCACCAAGACAGCGAAAGACATTTTTAATGTCGAATTACCCCAGATTGCCGCTGAAGTTCCGCCAAAAACGGAATTCGGCGACTTAGCGTTCCCGGTCGCGTTTGAACTTGCCAAACTGCTAAAACAAAAAACAGTCGAAAAACAGAACCCACGGAATATCGCCGAAGCATTGAAATCTTCACTGGAAGATTTTGATTTTGTTGAAAAAATCGATATCGCGGGTCCCGGATATTTGAATATTTTTTATGATCGTTCAAGATTTTTGGCAGAGAATTTTGATTCCGATCTGCTTCCGAACCTGAAATTTTCAGAAAGCGAAACCGTGCCAAAAGTCTGCATCGAGCATACTTCCATCAATCCAAACAAAGCCGCGCATATTGGACATGTGCGAAATTCCGTTTTGGGCGACACTTTCGTTAGAATATTGCGAGCAAGCGGAAAACGCGTCGAAATACAGAATTATATCGATAATACGGGGGTTCAGGTCGCGGATGTGGTTGTCGGATTTATTTATCTTCTGAAAATGAATCTCGAACAAATCATCGCACTCGATGTAAAACTTCAAAACGGGAGTTCTTCATTCGACTATTATTGCTGGGATCTGTATGCACGAGTCGGGCAGGAATATTTAAAAGACGAAGACCTTAAGGCAAAACGTGCGGAAGTTTTGCATTTGATCGAAGAAGGAAATAACCAAACTGCGAGACTCGCGGATTATGTTGCGACGCAGAATGTTCACTGCATTTTGGACACGATGGAACGCCTTTCGATCCGTTACGATCTTTTGCCTCGTGAATCCGAAATTTTGCATCTTCATTT
>JBGTHN010000530.1:0-10726 GCA_041746235.1 Pyrinomonadaceae bacterium
ATATGCCCGACGGAAAAGCATCGCGTCCGAGTGATGTCGTTACAGCAATGAACGGCAAAACTATTGAGATTCTAAACACCGACGCGGAAGGCAGACTCGTTTTAGCTGACGCGGTCGCTTACGCCGAAAAACAAGGTGCGACTCGCATCATTGATATGGCAACGCTGACAGGTGCGGTGATTATCGCTCTCGGACATCTCAACACAGGGATTATGGGAAATGATGAAGGTTTGGTTAATGAAGTCATCGAAAGTGGAAAAGAAGTCGGCGAAGGTTTTTGGGAATTGCCACTCAAAGGTTATGAAGGCGAAGTCAAATCCGATATTGCCGATGTCAAAAACGTCGGAACAAAACGCCGTGCCGGAACAATCGCCGGAGCTTTGTTTATTCAAGAGTTTGTTGACAAAGCAAAATGGGCTCATCTCGACATCGCCGGAACTGCTTGGGCAGATAGTCCAAAACCGCACCAATCAAAAGGTCCGACCGCCGTGGCAATTCGCACGCTAGTTAATTTGATAGAAAAATCGCAATAAACAGAAATTATTTTGGATTTTTTTACGGAAAGTATTATGATTGGTCAACAAATTATTTTTGTTGACCAATTTTTTTGCAAAAAGATGATGCTCAAGCGTCAAATTTTATCTAAAATCCATAAAATTTCAAAAATTCAAATTAGAGAGAAATAAAAATGACTTCAAAAAGCCGAAACCCCTTAAATTTGCTAATGGTCTTATTTATCTTGTGTGTTGTGATCGCCTGTTCCTGTCCGAATGTAAATGACGGAGATGGAGGAGATAAAAACGATTCGTCTTCCGATTCAAAAAAAGGTTCAGATAATGGAAAATCCGATAACGGAAAAAGTGAAAAAGAGGATAAGGGGGATTTTGTTGTAAAACATACCGACGTAACAAATCCCAAGTTTGAATCAATTGACAAACAAATAAGAGAGGACAAAGTTTTAGAAAAAGCGGCGGATAAACTAAATCGTTCGCTAAGTTTGCCGCACGATATACCTTTATTAACAAAGGATTGTGGTAGAATAAACGCCTATTATGACCCGCGTGATAAATCCATCACCTTTTGTTATGAATTGATGGAACATTTTTTCAATCTATACAAAAGTGCGGGTGATTCCACAGATGATGCCAACAGCCGTATGAATAAGGCGATCAATTTTGTTTTCCTGCACGAACTTGGACACGCTTTGATTGATAGTTACAAATTGCCAATAACGGGCAATGAAGAAGATGCGGCTGACAGATGTTCATCATATATTTGCATTGAAGAACTTGGACAAGAAGGAGTTGATTCAATACTCGCGGCGGCGGATGCCTTTGCCATCGAATCCAAAATGAGCAAAGGTCCCGATGCACGAAGTATGGCGGACGAACATCTGCTCAAAGAACAAAGATTTTTTAATTCGCTATGTATGGTTTATGGTTCAGACCCAAACAAATATGAGAATTTTGTTACAAAAGGTTATTTACCGAAAGAACGTGCGGTGCGTTGTCCTTCGGAATATGAGAGAACATCCAAAAGTTGGGAAAACTTACTCCAGCCTTGGCTGAAAGATTAAAAACGAACGGAAAGTTAATAAATTAAAATGAGAAAACAAAAAAAATGCTTCGTAATGTTTTATTTGGAAAAAGCACTTTAACAAATGGGTTTATTGCTGTGGCTTTAATGAGCTTGATAGTTTTAGGATGCACTTGTAACAAAGATATGTTTAAGAGTAAGAAAACTTCAAACTCTAATATCGAAATAGCACCACCCAAAGAAACACCTAAAAAGAATCGGGATTATGAAAAATCAGATGCTTCAAAAGGTAAAGTTCCGTCCGATGAAGAATTGCAGGATATTGTTGGACAAGATATGTTGGCATTTGATAAAGCGTTGAAGGATAGAGATTTTGGCGATTTTTATGATCGAATCTCAAAAGTTTGGCAAAAACAAACCTCAGCCAATGAACTTAAAACAAGTTTTCAGCCTTTTATAGATGGAAAAGCAAGTTTAAGTGGAATTGAAGATTTGGATGCCAGTTTTTCACCTGAACCAAAAATTACTAAATCTAAGGGAGTCAAAGTTTTGGAAGTTGAGGGTTCATATCCGACCAAGCCTTCTGATTCAACATTTGAACTCAAATACATCGCGGAAGACAAAGATTGGAAACTTATCGGCTTCTTTGTGAAAACCACGATTTATAAAAAACAATAGGCGCTTTAGAAGTTTTCTAAAAAAAAGCAGAGGTGAATATTTTCATACACCTTTGCTTTTTTTATGACTCAAAGTTAAACTTTTTCTAATTTCAAAAAACAATTAAATAACAATTAAACTTATGAAAATACACGAATATCAAGGAAAAGCATTATTGAAAACATACGGCGTTCCCGTGCCGAACAGTATTGTGGCGAGAACGGCGGAAGAAGCCGAACAAGCGGCGAAGGATTTGGGAACTGACATTGTTGTTGTCAAAGCACAGATTCACGCAGGCGGACGCGGAAAAGGCGGCGGCGTGAAACTCGCTAAATCTCCCGAAGAAGCAAAAGAGATCGCTTCTCAGATGTTGGGAATGAATCTTGTAACACATCAAACGGGACCCGAAGGACGCGAAGTTAAAACTTTGCTTATCGAGGAAGGTTTGCCGATTGAACAAGAATTTTATTTGGGCATCACACTTGACCGTTCAACCGGAAAAAATGTCTTTATGGCATCTTCGGAAGGCGGAACGGAGATCGAAGAAGTTGCGGCGACAAATCCTGAAAAGATTTTAAAAGAAACGATAGAACCGGGAATCGGTCTGCAACCGTTTCAAGCGAGAAACCTCGCGTTTGGTTTGGGATTGCCGACAGAACTGATCGGTCAAGCGGCAAAGTTTATGATCACTTTGGCGAATGCTTTTGAACAAATGGATGCGACAATTGTTGAGATCAATCCATTCTTGAAAACTTCCGACGGACGTTTAATTGCACTTGATGCGAAAGTGAATTTTGACGGCAACGCAATGTTCCGTCATAAAGATTATCCCGAATTGCGTGATCTGAACGAAGAAGAACCGCTCGAAATTGAAGCGTCGAAATCTGATTTAAGTTACATCAAACTCGACGGAAATATCGGCTGTATGGTCAACGGTGCGGGTTTGGCGATGGCGACAATGGACATTATCAAACACAGCGGCGGCGAACCTGCGAACTTTTTGGACGTTGGCGGCGGAGCATCACAAGAGCGTGTTGAAGATGCTTTCAGAATCTTGCTCGCCGATGAAAATGTCAAAGCCGTTTTGATAAACATTTTCGGCGGAATTGTCCGTTGCGATATGGTCGCACTCGGAGTTGTCGCGGCGGCAAAAAATCTCGGTATTGACATTCCAATCGTTGCCAGATTAGCGGGAACGAATGTCGAGGAAGGTAAGCGTGTCTTGAACGAATCGGGAATCAACATAATTTCCGCCGACGGAATGCAGGACGCGGCTGAAAAGGTTGTCGCGGCGGCAGCATAACAGTATAAAACATCAATTGATGAGAAGAGACGTTCTTTACGAACGTCTCTTTTTTTTATAGATCAATATCTTAAGTCCTTAACACAAAAGGTAAGTCGCAAATAGTATTTATTGAGTTCCCTAAATGAATTAAGGACTGCCCTAATTCATTTAGGGACTGCCCTAATTCATTTAGGGAACTCAATAATTTATTTAGGGACTGCACAAAAAGTGTTTGGGATGAAAAGAAATCTTTCTAGAGAAAACTTTTTAACTATCTAAACTCCATATTTTTTAATTTATATGGCACAAACAAATAGCCCACAGGAATTAAATCCTGTGGGCTGTCAAGTTTTGCTCTGGGTTATTTTTGTTTTTGCTTCCGAAGATTTTTAGTTTCTTCTTCCCGATAGATAAACACTTTGCCGCTTTCAAAGTTGATCGGCAGAGCGTTCGCTGAATTGTCGGAAACTTCCTTGAAGATGATCGAGTTTGAAAATACAAGGCTCGTTTCTTTGACATTGGCTTCATCGTTGACATCGAAGCGGATAGTAATTAATTGACGATTGTTGCCCTGTGACATCGTATCGCCCATTAGATCAACTAAGAGTCCGATTTGCCCGTCTTTTTTCGTGTTTGAGATGACTTGACCGTCTCTCGCATTTGAACCGATGGAAACACGTGGATTGCTCAAGTATTTTGGATTATAGTCGAGACTAAATCCATAGATCGCTTCATCGCCAACAGCATCCGCTTCGAGCGTGACTTCAACCGATCTACCCGCAAAGGCTTTGGTATCTACGACACGAACCGAGCGTTTTGATAAAAAGTCGTTAGATATGCCACCATCATCGTAAAATGCACTCGGAGCGGTCGGTCCGGCTCCGGCGACAAGTGCATCAAGACTAACCGAAAAGCGACGTGCTTGAACAACATCCGTTGCGGCAACAACACCATTTCCGTTTGAGTTAAGCGGTGCGGCATCTGCTCTTTGGAATTCATTGAATCCCGGATCATAAGTATCTAATCCAACTGAAAATCTGCGGATCTGAGTTACATCTGTCGCAGTTACTGCTCCGTTTCCGCTGTTTCTTGGCGAAACATCGGATTCAAAGCCAAGTGGTGTACCAATGATCGTGAAATCAGAATTATTGATGTCAAAGAAGATATTACCGACCGCCTCAATTTTTATTCTCGCCGTCGTCGTTGAAACATTTGGAACTGTTATATCTTGTGTTCCATCATTGGGCGTATTTGCCGCCAGCGTGATCGGGAAGGTCTGACCGCCATCGGTTGACAATAAAATATTAACATTTGCCGTGCTGACAGGCGGAAGATTCGTATTAGCAACAAGCCAGGTTACAGTTTCGGTTGTTCCATCGTTCCAATCAGTCGGATTAATATCTTGTGCCGTAACTATAAAAGGTCCGGCGGTGTTTATTGTCGAGACGGTCATATCCGTGAACTGTGTCTGTCCGATAGCCGAACCCGGCACGTATGGATGATTATCCCGTACAGTCAATCTGAAATTTAGGTCTCTGGTAATTGAACTTAAAGCTTCGCTCAGCATTCCCGGATCAACACCGGGATCTGTCACAAATTCTCCCGCAAGTATCGTCGAAAGCCTTGGGAAATACTTAGACGGCGAGGATGTTGATGGAAATGTAACCCAATTCGGTCCGATCAGTTTGGTGGGATTTGCACTGCTTGCCGCAACCGTCACCCCAGTGTTTTGTGCCGAGTCATTTTGCTCCCAGTTGTAAGTGAGCGGATCGCCATCCGCATCGGTAGCAGAACCCGTAAGCTGAAATGGAGTCATTATTGGAATTGTGTAATCAGAAACCGGATTAACAATGGGTGTCTGGTTTGTATTTGTTATTGGTACCGGACACGGCTTCGTTGGTAAGTTTGCCTGAACCTGAGCTATTGAGGTTTCATGGAAAACATCGATTGAATGGACTGCGATGTCTGTAACCGGGCTGATTCCGGCGTAGCCCATAATCGTTATACCCGAACCGATTTCTTTATCCTGTCCGAGCATTTCCGGTATCGGCAGTTGTCCGTATGAAAAGGTATGATTTGCACCCAACTGATGTCCTACTTCGTGAGCGACGTAATCAATATCGAAAAAATCGCCCGCCGGAACACCGTCTGCCGGTGAAGTGATACCGCGTCCCTTAGTGTGTCCAGCGTTGCCGGAACCCGTAACACATACGCAACCGATACAACCGGCGTTTCCGCCGCCGCCCGAAGCTCCGAACATATGACCGATGTCATAATCAAAGGTTGTAATTCCGGCGGCAATGATCGCGTTTCTTAATTCGTCATTCCAGTTTGAAAGAGTTGTTGAATACGGATCGGTTGCCGGATTGTAAAAAATAAGGCTGGTGCTTTGAGCGATCAAATTCAGATGTAATCCAAAATCTCTTTCATAAACTCCGTTAGCACGGGTCAGGGTTGAATTGTAGGCGGCTAAAACCAGAGCCACATCCGCCGAACTGTTTGCTCCGAAATAGTTGGAATATTCCCCATTGTTGGATTGAGCAAGACGCATCGTTCTGATCTTTCCGTCGTTGCTTAAAGGAGCGGGTTCATATGTGTTTATTTTTGTTTTCCAATCCGCAAAGAGGCTTTTGTCTTCTGTCGTGCAAACCCACGGCAATTCCCCTTTATCCCGGCTAGACCGATACACGGCATAGGTAGTGCGGTCAGCCGAATAAGGTTCGATAAATTCGGTCTCTCCCCCTGTTTCAACAAAGCCTGACGCAGTTCTGAAAACTGTTCCGGAAACACCATTTGGAGAAATACTTAACTTCACGGTTGCATATCTATCCGTCAGCCCGCGTCCTGAAAATGCTCGAATATCGGGAAACTTTGCCTGAAGTTCCGGCTCAAAATTGGAGGCTTCAAACACCTCAAACTGCTCGATACGACCGTCGGCATTGGGTAAAGAAATAATCTTTGAAGCAGATTTATTATCTACAATCGCTGACAATTCATTTTTTAGCGGTTCGATATTCAAATTGAATAATTTGAATTCTTTTGGAAATGACTGCCGCATGACCGATTTATCGGTTACGATCTCGGCAACATTCTCTCTATTTTCCCACCAAAATCCACTCTGTGCATTAACTGATAGTGTCGAAGTTATTACTATCAGTATAAAAAAAACTATTCCGTAAATATATTTGTTATTCATATTATAAGCTCCTTGAACTAAAATCCGTCGTTTTGTTCGTATTCTAATACTTATTAATCTAAATTTTAAGGTTTTCTTTGCGTCCTTTGCGGATTGGCGGAAAAACCTAAATTTTTGAAAAACTAGAGCAGATTAAGTTTGTATAAAGGGACTGACTTTTACATATATACAAAATAAAACCACTCTAAGATTTTTTTGTGATTAGAAAAAATAGTCCACAGGAAATTTTCGTTCCTGTGGATTTATAAGTTATTACTTTCTTTTATCTACTTTTATGTCCTTGAAGTTTTTTAGTTTCTTCAGACTTATGTATGAAGACTTTTCCATCTTCAAACCTAACTAGTAAAGCATTTGCTTCGATGTCGGAAACTTCCTTGTATGTAAGTGAATTTGAAAATTCTAGAGTTGTTTCAAATCCACCAGCTTCTTCTGATACATCAAAGCGAATCGTAATCAATTGACGGTTATTGCCAACAGCCATTGTATGACCATTGAAATCAACCAAGAATCCGATTCTTCCATCTATTTTGGTGTTTGCAATAACATTTCCATTGCTCGCATTTTCACCGATGGAGACTCTTGGGTTGCTAAGGGCTTTTTGGTTATAGTCTAAACTAAATCCATAAGCCGCTTCATTACCAAGAGCATCAGCCTCAATCGTAATCTCAACCGATTTTCCGGCAACCGATTTTGTATCAACCACACGAACTACCCGTCCTGATGAAAGATCATTGGATTTTCCACCGTCATCATATAACGAATTCGGAGCGGTTGGTCCACCGGCATTGACAAGTTCATCAAGATTAACCTGAAAACGACGTGCTTGAACAACATCTGTTGCGGAAACAACACCATTTCCATTTGTGTTAAGCGGAGCCGCATCAGTTCTCTGGAACTCATTGAAGTTACCATCATAATTGTCTAACTGAACTGCAAATCTACGAATTTGAGTAACGTCAGTAGCAGTTACAAGACCGTTTCCACTATTTCGAGGTGAAACATCGGATTCTAATCCGAGTGCTATTGTTCCGGCTTGATAATTATTGATAACAAGATTATCTATATACCAACCACTCGTCGATCCGGCATTTGTTCCCGCATCGGAAGTCATACGGAATCGAATATAAACATTTGCTCCCGTTGGATTAAATTCTCCACCCGAAGCAAATTCGCCAAGTGCAATTCTTGTTTGATTTGTTGAACGTGTGCCGTCAAAAGCAAAACGTCCTTGCAAAGCAGAAAGAATTACAGGTCCCGCCAAAGTTCCGTTCAATGGTCCTGTATAACCTTTTTCATAAGCAAAATAGTTTATGTCATAGGTAGTTACATTATCAGGGAATGGATTTGCATTAAATGCCGGAGCTCCAACAGAGATTTCTATTACACCACCGTCAAATGCAGATTCGGTCGTGAATCTTGATTGGAATTCCATCACAGATGTTGGAGATAATGTAACAGGTCCAATAAAGGTTGTAATATCACTCGGAGCACCCGTGCCATCGTCCGCCGGATCAAAGTCAGGTGCATACATAGCACTTGTTTGTGCTAAATTATCACCGACTAAGAAATCAACTCCCGGAACTCTCTGCCAGACTGCTGTTGTAATATCAGGGTTAGCTGAGTCAATTAAAGCAGGTGTAAAGCGTGCGTTTGCACTTGTATTTTCAAAGTCCTCATTGCTAAACGGAGTTGAAGCGACACTTGTTGATGTTGGGGCAGCAAATTTTGCTTTCGTGTTGCCCAAATTCAAAGTATCAACTGTTCCGTTATCCAAATCTCTCGCCTGAACAACATAATAATAAATTTGTCCAAGTGTTAAACTTGAATCAATATAAGATAAGGCATTGATACCAGCCGCCGGTGTAATACGGTTTGCCGGTGAAGGTGTAAATGAAGCCGGAGTTGTAGAGTCATTCTGACCGCTTACACTTGTGATTGATTCAACCCGATATACATCATAAACGATATTTGCTGTTGGATTTGCAGATGTTGCAGATGACCAACTAACTGTTAATGAAGTATTTGTTCGTGTGTCTATAACATCACTGACTCCAAAGAATATAGGTGCAATCAGAAGTGCATTACCTAAAGTGATGGTTACGCTTTGCGTATTAGCTGTTCCAACACATTCCGGATTACGAACTGCGTGAACTTGATAATAGAATGTTTGATTAATATTCAAACCTTGTCCACCGTCATTATCGTTAAATGTGGTTGTCAAGCCAACCGCTTTGTTAATGGTTGCAATGGTTGCAAAAGGTCCATTAGCACTATTTGAACGGGCAATAACATATTGTGTTGCCGCCGCATTATTTGTAATAGTTATTGTTGCAGTATTTGCTGTTGCGTTTGTTGCTGTAAATGATGGAGCGGCAAGAGGTCCGAGTGTTTCACATTCGGTTACTCCCGCAGGAACGCTGAAATCTTCCACAACTGTCGGAGCAGATTGTGTTCCTTGATTACCACCAACGCCGCCGGTTGATGTAGCAAGTACTCCAACACCATGGCTTGCCATAGCACGCCAAATAATTGCTTGGTTCTCACCACCTGTTAATTCGCGGTCAGCCATTAAAATAGAATCACGCATATCAACAAATGATGGGTTACAAGGTGTTAATTGAAGCCCGCGTAAAACAAGTGTATCGGCGAGTCTTGCACCTTTTGCTGTTGCCGTTGCAAGTGGTCCGTTACGATTCGGATTCGCTTGATTTTCAGCCGCAATCAATCCCGGTCGAACAATATGCTCAACTGCATTGATTGAAGGTGCTGTTCCGTTTGTTGTATTAAATGATGCACGATAATCAATCGGGTGATCCGTATCAACAGATTGAACTTGTCTTCCTCCAATAAAGAATGAAGTTCCTGATCCAAGTCTGCGTCCGCCATCATAAAAAACTCCATTGGGATTTTTCATAATTAACAATTCACGCATATCCCAAAGCGTTGACGACCAAAGTTCTCCGATTGCGTGAACTTGGAAAGGTGTGCCTCCCGGAACTAGATCAGGTGTAGCACCATCACGTCGAAAACGTGCATTTTGGTTAACGGTTTGATACGACCAGCGATAATTTGCTTGCGGCAACCGTCGGATTGCAGTATCTTGCTCACCTGTTACAAATTCGCCAAGTGCATCATCGTCGGTCATCGAAGCACCGATCGTATCGCCCCATCCCTCGCCCATTCCGCCGGATTCACCAACGAGAGTCAGACCAAGACAGCCTGTTCCGCCCTTAGCTGCTGAACGGTTTGAAACTCCGTGATAAAGTTCGTGGGCGATAACGTCAAAGTCAAAGTCACCATCCGCATTACGGAAAGTATCTTCAGTGAACAAGAACATCTGCATACGCGGATATTTGCCGCCTTCAGCAGGTGTTCCAAAGTTTGCGTTGTTTGTTCCCGAACCATCCTGAACTTGTGCAGAAACCGGATCTCCACCGGCTCCGCCTTTACCAAAATTATCCATTTGGAAATTCCAGAATTGTTCTGTAAATCCAACCTCATACAAATAATCGTGCAGAACATTGTTGGAATAGAATAAAGATGCTGTTCCTGCAAACACATCAGGAACAGGATTAGCTGTATATTCATAATTGGCATAATAATCGAAATATGGAGCAGTAAAATTACGGTTAGTTGAGTAACCTTTAATTCCATGATCGCTTTCATTATTGCTCGTTATGTCATCTGCAACTAAAACGGCATTACCTTCTGTGTATCTACTTTGATAAACTGAACTTAAAACCCGACCGTCATTTAGAGTTACGCTTGAGCTAAGCGGTGTTAGATCAGCCGAAAAGGGTTGTAATCCATTACCATTTGGAGAGTTTGCACCACTATTAGCTTGATTTCGTGTTGTAGCTTCCGCCGACATCCCGTATCCAATCGCACGAGTTGTATCTCGATTGTTGTTTGCTGTTGTGATTTCAACACCACCTGTTTCGGTCGGCAAATAAAACCAACCAAATGGCGAACCGACTGATGGATTTGTTGCATCAGGAAATCCGCGGGTAACTTGTCCCAGTAGTCCGGGCAATTGAGTGTGTGAAAATGTG
>JBGTHN010000531.1:0-4820 GCA_041746235.1 Pyrinomonadaceae bacterium
TCTGCTTCTTTTAAATGTTTCAGAGCGATAGCATTTTGAATTGCATCTACCAGACTAAATGATTCAAATGGTTCTCCCCAGACATCTTGAAAAGTTTGAGCCAAAAAATCTCTGGTATAAGTTCTGCAATCATTTACATCAGTTTCACTTGGATATTTTGCCTTGTGTTGAGCATCATTTCTTAATGTGCGAACATGCTGAATTTTGACTTTATCAGGAATTGTTACTCCTTTAGATGAAAGTTCGTTTTCCGTCTGACTAAGAATTCCTTGGAAACTATCTGATGGATTTTTCGTAGGATCTAAAGCAATAACAATTGTCTTTAAAATTGTTTCATTCGCAAGGTCAAATCCAATAACAGAAAATATGTGTGAAACTGGATTGTGTCTTGTAAAAGATTGCGTTAACGCTCTCTGATACATTTGTTTGACTAAAATTAACTTTTTCCTTGTAACTACATCAATTGCAATTAGCATTTCATAATTTCCTCATCATTGGAATTTTCACATTATTTCTCTCAGCAAATTCTATCGCTTCTTCATAACCTGCATCAACGTGGCGGATAACGCCCATTCCGGGATCAGTGGTTAAAACTCGTTCGATTCGTTTGGCGGCTTCGGGGGTGCCGTCGGCGACGATTACTTGTCCGGCGTGGAGTGAATAGCCGATGCCGACTCCGCCGCCGTGGTGCAAGGAAACCCATGTTGCACCGCCGACGGCGTTTATCATCGCGTTGAGATAAACCCAATCAGCGATTGCGTCAGAGCCGTCTTTCATGGCTTCGGTTTCTCTGTTTGGACTCGCTACGCTTCCGCAATCGAGATGATCTCTGCCGATGACGATCGGTGCTTTGAGAAGACCTCGCCCGACCAAATCGTTTATTTTAATTCCGGCTTTTCTACGTTCGGGGTAGCCGAGCCAACAAATTCTCGCGGGCAAGCCCTGGAATTCGACCTTTTCTTGTGCCATTGTCAGCCATTTGATCAAATGATCGTTGTCGGGGAAAAGATTCATCATTAATTCGTCGATTTTGTAGATGTCTTCTTTGTCGCCACTCAATGCAACCCAGCGGAAAGGTCCTTTGCCTTCACAAAAGAGTGGGCGAATATATGCGGGGACAAAGCCGGGATAATCGAACGCATTTTCCACACCGTTATCTTTGGCACGTTGGCGTAAATTGTTGCCGTAATCGAAAACGATCGCACCGCGTCGTTGGAATTCGAGCATTGCTTCAACGTGCGTTGCCATCGAATCCATCGCCCGTTTTTCGTATTCGGTTTGATTGGTTTTGCGAAGTTCGTCGGCTTCTTCCAAAGACAGACCGACGGGAATATAACCGTATAAAACATCGTGTGCGGAAGTTTGATCGGTAACAACATCGGGAATTACGCCGCGTTTCAAAAGTTCGGGAAGAACTTCCGCCGCATTGCCAAGAAGTGCGATTGATCTTGCTTCACGTTTTTCGACCGATTCGTTAACCATTTCTAAAGCTTCATCCAAATCTTTCGCCGAAGTATCAACCTGTTTCAGTTGTATACGACGTTCGATTCGCCACGGGTCAACATCAATGAGCAAACCGACTCCGCCGTTAAAAGTTATCGCCTGAGCCTGAGCTCCGCCCATTTCGCCAAGCCCTGCGGTTAAAACAAATTTCCCTGCTAGAGTTTCCCAACCTTCCATCCGTGCGAGCGAGCCGAAAGTTTCATAAGTTCCCTGCAAAATTCCCTGTGTGCCGATATATATCCAACTTCCCGCCGTCATTTGTCCATACATCATCAAACCTTCTTTTTCGTAATGGTCAAACTGTTCCTGCGTCGCCCAATGCGGAACGATGTTGGTATTGGCGATCAAAACTTTCGGTGCGTCGGTGTGAGATTTGAAAACCGCGACGGGTTTGCCCGATTGCACAAGCAAAGTTTCGTCCGCTTCGAGATTCTTCAAACTCTCTAAGATCGCATCGTAACTATCCCAATCTCTCGCCGCTTTCCCGCGTCCGCCATAAACGATCAAATTGTCGGGATCAAACGCAACTTCCGCGTCCAGATTGTTTTGGATCATTCGATATGCGGCTTCAGAGAGCCAGTTTTTGCAGGTTAAAGTTGTTCCGGTCGGTGCTTTGATGTTTCGTTTCATTATTTTCTTGTCGTATTTATTTATTGATTTTGTGGCATTTTAAACTAAATTGAGGCGATTGAAAAATCATTGAGATCATTGGATTTAGAAAAGTTTATACAATGAATGTTAAATAATGAAAAATAGTTTGTAAAAGATGAAAAGACTGTAATAAACTATTTCAAACTTAAAATTATGAAACTACTTTCAACAATAACCGCAATCGCATTTTGTTTGGTTTTGTTTAGTTCCTGTAACCTTTTTCAAAATTCTTCGACGGACGAAAAGGTGACGAATACAGAGCAAGACACGACAGTTCAACCGACGAAGGAAAAAAATGACGAACCGATCCATATTGCCGCAGGTGGCGATGTGATGTTGGGATCGCCATATCCGAATGCTTCGCGGATGCCGCCGAATGATGGGGCGAATTTGCTTGATGAAGTTGCACCGCTTTTTAAAGCCGCTGATATTGCATTTTTTAATCTCGAAGGTCCGATCGTTGACGGTGGAAATTCCGGCAAATGTGGTGCGAGTGCCGGAAAAACTTGTTTTGCTTTTCGGATGCCGACACATTATGCCAAATATATCAAAGCAGCAGGTTTGGATGTCGTCAGTTTGGCAAATAATCACGCGGCAGATTTCGGCGACCGTGGACGCGATTCAACCCGCAACGCACTCGATGCACTCGGTATCAAACACGCCGGAAGTGATAAAGAAAAATATGCGATGACCATTCTCGAAGTCAAAGGCAAAAAGGTTGCCGTTGTCGCTTTTGCACATAATTCATTAACACCGAATATCAACGACCTCGATTTTGCCAAAAAACTTGTCGAAGAAGCCGATAAAAAAGCCGATATTGTCATGGTTACATTTCACGGCGGAGCGGAAGGTGCGGCAAATGCAAATGTTCCACAACGAACTGAAGTTTTTCTCGGTGAACAACGTGGTAATCTTCCTGCATTTGCACGAACGGTAATTGATGCGGGGGCAGATGTCGTTATCGGTCACGGTCCGCACGTTCTACGCGGAATGGAAATTTACAAAGACCGATTGATCGCTTATTCGTTGGGAAATTTTGTTACATACGGCTGGTTTCCACTCGTCGGAGCAACGGCAGAAACTTTAGTTTTGGATGTCAATCTCGCGGCTGACGGAACTTTTATTAGCGGCAAAATAAATCCATTTCTGCTAAAAGATCGGGGAATTCTAAAACCCGACAAAGGCAATTCATCGATCAGCAGAATCAAAAGTTTATCGCAAACAGATTTTCCCAATACGATGCCGAAAATTTCAGTTGAAGGCAACATCACTCCTTAAAAAAGTGCTTTTTTAAATTGTCTTTTTATTTTCGTAATGTTTTTGGCTAATTTGTCATTATATTAAAAACAATCCTTTGGAGAGATGAAAAGATGGAAAAAGAACGACAGGAATTTTTAGATGAAATTGACAATGAAATTGTAAAACGAAACCGTCTGCAAAGTTTTTATGGCGGTTTGAGACTTTTTTTGATGGTTACAATCGCCATTTGCGGCTTTTTAACAGCTACCGGCGGACAAGTTACTCAAGTAAAATGGCTGTCTTCGCCTGCGATACTTTTTGTCTTGGGT
This sequence comes from Pyrinomonadaceae bacterium, assembly GCA_041746235.1. Taxonomy (GTDB): domain Bacteria; phylum Acidobacteriota; class Blastocatellia; order Pyrinomonadales; family Pyrinomonadaceae; genus Aridibacter. Next base: position 3,723 of record JBGTHN010000531.1, read on the forward strand.
TTTGTAAGTTTTGTTTGTGCGATCTTAAATCAATATATGACACCTTCGGCGATGAAGGTTTTTCATCAAAATATTCGTAAAGCGATGGAATTTATTAAAGGAGAAGTGAAATACAGCAAAATGGATTTGGCAGATGCCAGCAAGTTTAAATCAATTGCGATTATTGAGCCGGAAATAGTTCTCGGCAAATTGAAAGAATTGTTTGATGAAAATGAATAATTTATTTTTTCTTGACTACATAAAAATATATTCCGAGATTTAAGATCAGCAGAAAGATGCCGATATAAGTATGGATCGTGGGATGTATGTTTGGATATAAAAGTATGGTCAAAAAATAATTGATAAATCCATCAGCGTAACCAACTTCCCCGCTGAGACTACGGAAATAATTTTCCCAATTCGTCAGCGGGCAAACCCAAACGAAATATTGAACCAGAAATCCCCAAATGACCGCCGGAAGATGTATTTTCCAAAGCCAACTCCAACGCAATAATAAAAATCCGCCGAAAACTACGAATAAAACGTAGCCTAAATGAATTAATAAAATTGTGTTGGCGATCAAGCTATAAAGCATATTTAATGAAATATTAACATAAACCGAAATCTATTGTTTGTTAATTTATTTTAGACATACTTCCTTTATGTATTTTCATTATTTAACAAAATCATTTAGGAATAAAATATTAGTAAAAATTTGGTAGTTAGGTTACGATGTGTTTAAGTTTTGGCACATCGTATTTTTTATGACGGAATTTGATGAAAAACTGAATCAACTGCAAACAAGATTACAACATCTTGAAAAATACGAAGCGGCGTTCAAACGTGAGATCGTTTCGATACGTTTTGAGATCAATCAACTCAAGGCAAAATCTAAACACAGCAAAACAGAAATAGAAAATACTTCATACGAACAATTGTCAGTTAGAAAACCACCTGTCAGAGAACCAATTCCTCAAACTGAAAGCACATATATCCCGCCTAAAACCGAATTTAAAGAACGAGAATATCAAACGAATCAAGCACCAAACATTCTAATTCACGAAACTCAGAAAAGTTCAATTTCAGATCAGGCTCAGGAAAATCTAGAAAAATTCATCG
>JBGTHN010000532.1:0-3056 GCA_041746235.1 Pyrinomonadaceae bacterium
CGCTTGCTTGCATACAAAGTAAAAAATGCTATTCCGACATTTGAACAGACTTTGGAACGAATTATCCCCGAAACAGAAGAGTTGGAAAATAAAATCGAGGATACACAAATTGAAGAGCAATTACATTAACGATGAATCTTGATCTGATAAAAACTATTGCAGATGCAGTCCTATACGAAGGCTATATGCTTTATCCGTATCGTGCTTCGGCGGTGAAAAACCGTCAACGCTTTAACTTCGGAGTTTTGACACCCGAAAGTTACAGCGAAGCACAACGCGGAACGGAAAAATGGCAGATGCAAACCGAATGTTTGATCGAAGGAAATGAGAATTCCGAGATTGATCTGAAAGTTCGCTTTTTGCATTTAACCGAACGGGTAATTTATAGAATGGACGAAGAATCGGGTAAATTTCAAGCCGTTGATTCAATGAATGTTGATGGAAAATTCTTTCAATCATGGCAAGAAGCATTTGAACGCGAAGCAGAAATTTCGGCAATAAAATTGAGCGAATTAAAAGATGACACGAAAATTTTGAATTTTACTTTTCCAGCCAATGAAGACACCGAAGAACTGAAAAACAAGGAAGGCGAGATCGTTGGGAAAATTGTTCGCATGCAGGAAGAAGTTAAAGGAAAGATCGAAGTTTCAAGTTCTAAAATACAAATAAATGATAAACAAACTGTTTATAAAATAACCGCTAAAGTTTTTAATACGACTCCATTTGAAAATGCGGAACAAAAAAGCCGTGATGAAGCCTTAGCACATTCGCTTGTTTCGGCACACACCGCATTATTTGCAAAAAATGGCAAATTCGTTTCCCTGCTTGAACCTGCGGATGAATTTGTCGAAGCGGTTGAAACTTGTGAGAACATAGGCACTTATCCGATTCTTGTCGGAGAAAACGGAGACGAACGAGATTGCATTTTGTCTTCGCCGATAATCCTTTACGATTATCCGGAAATTGCACCTGAAAGTCAGGGCGATCTGTTTGACAGTGCGGAAATTGACGAAATTCTAACTCTAAGAATTATGACGATGACCGATGAGGAAAAACGCGAAATGGTCGGTGTTGATGAGCGTTCAAAACAAATTTTGGAACGCACGGAAAATATGACGGCGGAACAATTAATGCGTATGCACGGAGTTTTGCGAAGACCGAGAGCTTTTGGAAACTTTGGAAATGAAGAAGATAAGTCTTCAGCGGTGGGAGAAACTAAATGAACGAATTAGACTGGCATTTAATGGAAGATAAAAATCCCGTTGAATCGGTGGAAGTGGCTGGTGTTCCTGTTAAAACTGGCGATACTGTGCGTTTGAAACCGAAAAAAGGTGGCGATATTTTCGACATTGCTTTGGCAGGAAAAATCGCAATCATCGAAGCGATCGAGCAGGATTATGATGACAACATACATTTCGCCGTCGTTTTAGAAGACGATCCGGGAAGAGATATGGGAATGATGCGACAGCCCGGACATCGTTTCTTTTTTACGCCTGAAGAAGTCGAACCTTTATTGCCCGAAGAATTTAAGGAGATCGATTAATGGAAAAACCGAGCATCTTATTAGCTTGCATCGGCAATATTTTTCACGGCGACGATGCTTTTGGCGTTGAGGTCGCAAAACATCTGCAAAAGCGTGAATTGCCGGAAAATGTAAAGTTGGTAGATTTCGGAATTCGTGGTTTTGATCTGGCTTTTGCATTGCTTGACGGTTACGACATAACGATCTTTGTTGATGCAATGCAGCAAGGTCAAAAACCCGGAACAATTTTTGTTTTCAAACCTGATCTAAGCAAAATTGATGGTGAGCAGACAAATAATGCGATGGTTGATACTCACGGACTAAATCCGATGAAAGTTCTGAGTATGGCAAAAGGAATGGGTGCAAAATTTGAGCGACTTCTGGTTGTCGGTTGCGAACCCGAAAATCTTGGTGGCGAATTCGGTGCAATGGAATTGAGCGAATCTGTCGAAGCCGCAATCGAACCGACAGTTGAGCGTATCCTATCGCTTATCCAAGAACTCAATGATGAACATAAAACACAGTCCGCCGAGGCTGTCAGCGTTTAAAACTTTAACATACAAGGGGAGTAATAAAATGGGACAAGAAAAATCTTTACAAACAAGGGAAGATACAAATGGTGTTACGAAGTGGCAAATTTTTAGTGGTGTCGCACTTATTTTAAGTGGACTTTTAATAATTCTAAGTCTGCCCGATATTAAGCGTTACATCAGAATCACAAGAATGTAGTTTTTTGGGATGAACCCAATTCGTAATTGATAACTTAAACTTTTTAGGAGAAATAAAATGGGACAAAACAATAATGATGACAGTAAAGATATGCTTTATTTGATGGGCGGTGCGGCTTTGATGATTCTCGGTGCAGGGTTGATTATGACAAATAAAAGTGTCCGCAATGCTGTAACTGCGGGAGCTTCTTCGATCATACCCGATTTGCAAGGCAAAATGGGCTTTGATATTTCTGCGATCGGCGAAGATGTTCAACGCTATATGAAGCTAAGGTCTATGTAAAATATGAGCGAAAATTTAGTTAAATATAAGTTGGACGCAAGCGAAAGCACGTTCAAAGTGCAGGCGTTCGCGTCTGGATTACTTAAAGGTTTGGGGCATAATCCAACCGTTGGGATAAAAGATTTCACCGGCGAAGCGAAGTTTGATTCTGAAACCATTGATAATGCAGAACTGCGTATTAAGGTAAATGCAAAATCGCTTAAAGTTATCGGCGATGTTAAGGAAAAGGATATTGCGGAAGTTGAGCGAACAATGCACGAAGATGTGTTGGAAACTTCCCGTTTTTCCGAGATCGTTTTCCAAAGCACAAGCATCACCACAACTCGAATAATTCCGGGACGTTACAAAGCAAAGATCATCGGCGATCTAACTCTGCACGGCGAAACCCAAAAAGGAATTTGGATCATGGGACAGTTGTTTTTAGAAGACAATGACAAAATCCGTGCGAAAGGCGATTTTAGAATTAAGCAAACAAACTACGGCATAAAACTCGTATCTGTCGCCGCCGGAGCTTTAAAACTTA
>JBGTHN010000533.1:0-1747 GCA_041746235.1 Pyrinomonadaceae bacterium
GTGGCTCAATAATCATCGGCGATTATCAAAAGATTACGAACGATACACCAAGACCAGCGAAACGATGATTCAAATAGCAATGATGCGTCTGATGCTTCGCCGATTAAAACCAAATTGATTTTTCAAACAGCTTCTTAGATAAGAAAAGAAATGATAAAAACGACTTAACAAATAGCTCTTTTCTATTCTTCTATCCGTTTTTATCTGTGTCCATCTGTGGCTAAATTTCTTCTTTTTTTCGCGTCTATTCGCGTTTATTAGCGGGCAAATTCTTACCTGTTCCGCCCATATTTCTCGTGACTCGAAACCCAATCACTCGAAGAAATAGCCGAACCGAGCGAGATTTCGCCCGCTAATACAACACCTGCAACGATCTCGGCTAATTTATTTACGCCGCCTTTTCCGTAACAACCTAAAACTTCCAGGCATTCTTTTTGCGTTGCAAGTCCAACTCCGCCGCCGTAAGTTGCGACGATCAATGAAGGAATTGTGATCGAAATATACAGGTCTTTTTCTTCTGTGATTTCCGAATAGATAATTCCCGCCGAACTTTCCGAAACATTCGCAACATCTTGCCCTGTCGCAATAAACATCGCCGTAATTCCGTTTGCCGAATGAGCTCCGTTGTTGTTTGCACCCGATAAGATCGAGCCGATATTCGCAACCCCGGCGTGATATGTGAGCGATTCGGGTTCAACACGCATATGTTCGATGAGGACATTTCGTGGAATTGTGCATTCTGCTGTGACGCGTTTTCCGCGAGTTCGCATAATATTGACCTGCGAGGCTTTTTTGTCGGTGGCGAAATTTGATTCTAAATAGAAATGTTTGATCTTATCTGCTTCGTAAGTATCAATAATCCAACTGCACGCCGCAAATGTTGCACGTCCGACCATATTTTGTCCTGCCGCGTCGCCGGTTGTGTAATTAAAACGAACATAGACAAATTTATTTGAAGTATATGGATCGAGGTCTTTTAATTTTGCAACGCTCGAAGTCGCTTCGGCTTGTTCTTTGATATTATCGAAATTATCAAGCATCCAAGTAATGAATTTTCGCCCTTCTCGTGCATCTTCAAATACAAAAACAGGAGCTCTCTGCATCGCATCGCTGACGACCGTGCATTTTACACCGCCCGATAAATTCAAGACCTTTATACCGCGATTATATGAAGCTATGAGCGTTCCTTCCGTTGTTGCCAGAGGAACTAAAAATTCACCATCCGCAAATTCACCATTAACCTTAATTGGTCCCGCAAACCCAATCGGAATCTGTGCAACGCCCGTAAAATTCTCGCAATTTCCTTCCAAACTATGCGGATCGAACGAATAATTTTTGATGTGTTCAAGTTTTGCACCCGAATATTCTTCAACAAACTTTTGACGTTTTTTGATAACATCTTCCGAATAATCATCTGCATTATCACGCGGTATGCTCACGTCATAACTTTCCTTTTCCGCAATCGCATCTTCAACTTCAAACTTAAGCGAACCGTAACCTTTGGCTTTCACAGAAATTTTTATTGTGTGTTTGCCGTGTTCAAGATTTGCAGTTTCGGCGTGAACATCAATAACTTTGCGAAGCGGAAAATCAACCGGATTATCTTCTGTAATATCAGTCGCAGACATCGTTTCGCCATCGCCAAAATCAAACGTAATTTTATCCTTCGGAATTTCAATACCGTTGATCTTAACCGATTTCAATTCGGAAAATTTCACATCAGTCAGACGGTTTTTGATCGAAAATT
>JBGTHN010000534.1:0-3329 GCA_041746235.1 Pyrinomonadaceae bacterium
TCTATTTTCAAATATTGCTCAGGCAGAATTAAGAATGCACGTCATTGATGTGGGGCAAGCCGAAGCGATTTTACTTGAATTAAACCAGCAAGCGATTCTTGTTGACGCAGGCACAGAAGATACTGATGATGACCGCTATGAAAAAAAGTTGTTCGAATATCTTGATGCGTTTTTTGCAAGTAACACAAAGTTTGAAAACACTTTGCACAGCGTAATTGTCAGCCATCCGCATAAAGATCACACGAAAAATTTAGAAGCAATATTTAATCGCTACACCGTAAATAATTTAATTGATGGTGGTGATGAAACAGGAAGCGGAATTCGTGATGTTAGAAAAGCCAGAAAATTAGCCGCTGAAAAAGGCGTTAAATATTATTCGATCTTCGCAAATGAGATAAAAAGACGCACGTTATTAAAAGAATGGCGGACGGAAATAAAAGATACATCAGATGTAAATATCCGTTTTTTAAGCGGTGGACGCATTTGTAATGATGAAAATAACGCCTCATTGGTTATGCGTATTGATTATAAAAAGAAAAGTCTTTTGCTGGTCGGAGATGCTGAAGAAGACGATTTAGACAGAAATCATCCCGGCACTGTTGGCTGTGGCGGTTTGCTTTATCGTCTTGTGAATCCTTCCGTCAGTTATCCCAAACTCCTCAACGTTGACGTTTTTAAAGCTGGACATCACGGTGCCAAAAACGGCACGTTCGATTATTTTATGAGATCGGTTACACCACAATATACAGTAATTTCGGCTGGAAGTCCTGAAACACGGTCAACCGGAAATAATTTTCATGCGTGGTTCTTCGGGCATCCGAACGAAAAAGCAGTTGCGGCGTTTGAAAAATATACCATCGCTGAAAGACCGGAAAAAACTGTTTTGACGATGACCGGTCCAAAGAAAACAATGGAACGGCAAATCAAAAAAGCAATTTATTCGACTGTTTGGGATGGAGATGTTGTCGTTTCGATCTGTAACAATAGTAAAATACAAATTAATACCGAGTGCAACTAACCAACAATTTCTAATTTGATTTGTCGTTTTTTTTATAGATTTTTTGGAGGAAAAAATATGAATATACCGGATATAATTGAAAAAATTGACGAACTTACCAATAATGAACGGAGTAAGTTGGTCAAGAATACGGTTGAAAAATTGGGACAGCAGGAAAAAAAGGAATTGGCTGTCGAGAGTGTGAATTCGCTAACAACTGCTGAAAAAAAGGATTTTGTGCGAGATGCGACTCAAAATCTGAATCAGGCTGATAAACAGGAATTTGTTGAAGCGATTCTCGGTAAGCCGACGCAAAAAGCGACTGATACTTTATGGCTTATTATTGTGATCGTTTTTGCGGCAGGCTTTGTTTTATCGATCGCCGCAATGGTCTATTTGGCTATTTACGACAAAGAGATCAGTGACAAACTAATTACAATTTTTACGACGACAGGTGCGTTTTTAGCCGCTTTGATCGCACCTAGTCCGATGAGCAAATAAACGGATAGAAGAAAGTTGTCCGAAGATGAATAAATTTTAAAAGATATTTAACGCAAAGTCGCAAGGATGCAAAGCCGCAAAGGTTTTTATTGGTTTTTAAGCAGATAAACTACTTTGATTTTATAAATGATTCTTAACCAACAATAATTAAAACAAACTTTGCGTCTTTGCCACTTAGCGACTTTGCGTTAAAAATTATTAGATACTTATTAAAGTTATCAAAAGGAGACAAAATTATGGGCATAGAAACTTATTACTTATCGAAAAAAAATGTGTCGGGTGTCGGCGGATTATTTTTATTGAATCAACTGCAAGTGGCAGATTCGAGCGGCGGCGGCAAGGCACTTTTGGGTTCGGTCGTAACGGAAAATAAATCTCCGTTCCATACTGATTATCCTGTTCCGCAGACGATGTTTGCTCCGCGGGTTTTGGTTGATGAATTGGAAGCACGTCGGGAAAAATTGGAGATCGAGGGCGATATTGTTTTGGAAAGAGAGATCGCCGCCGGAAATGAAAATCTGGAAATCGAAAAGAATAATTCGTTTTCCGTCGGTTTGGGACCGTTTCCGGCAATTCCGGTCAATGCCAAATTTCAGTTGGATTATTCGCTTTTGAAAAAGATAAATATTACATACGGTGCCGGAACGCTCTATCAATATATTCCGATGGGTTACGCGGCGTTTCTATATGAGGCTTTGAAAGGCAAGCCAACCAAAAAGTTGGGCGGAAAGTTTTTACAGAAAAATGCTTATATCAGTTTGATTCAACTGGCGAAAAATTGGACGGTTAGTTTTGAATCAACCAAGGAATTTACAACCGACATCGAAGCCCAGCTCGATGCCTATAACGTAGATAGTCTGGTCGGTGGAAAAGCGAAGATCAAAAAGAAAAGCAAATTCCAACTCGAAGCATCCGTCAAAGGCGACACTTATTATGTCGTCGGTTTGATGTCCACACGTTGGAACGAACTAAATATTTTTTAAGTGTTTAGAGAAATTAATTATGTTTTTTGAAAAATAAATACTGAAAAAGATTTGCTTTTAGCCCTTGATAAAGGGCGGCATCGTAAAGCCTAGCTCGCAAGAGCTAGGTTAGATTTAACAAACAATAAAGCCTTTGAAAAGGGCGACAGATATTTCTACCAATCAGTTTGCTGTCGCAATCTTCGATAGCTTTATGTCTTTAACCATACAAGACCTAGCGTTACGCTTCGCTTCACGCTAGGCTTTATGCTGTTGCCATCTTCGATGGCTATTTTATTGCGGTATTATTTTTTTAAAAACCAATAGCAATACTCTGAATACTAAAAACCCTGCCCGATGTTTTCTGTTCCGAATGCACCGATTCCGTTGAGGCGGAAGCTGAAGACGACGCGGTTTTCGCGGCGGACTCCGACGTTGAAGGTATAGACTTGGGTTGTTACCGAACAGCAATCGAAGGCGTAACCGAGTGTGAACAGCGAACTGATGAGCGGTTTGCCTTTTGTTTCGCGGCGGTTTTGGAAATCGAAGAAAAGCGATGTGCCGCCGTAAAAACCACGACTTTTATCACCGAGAAAAATTGCCGGACTCCATTGTGAACCTCTGAGAGTTCCGGCTTCTTTGCCGAATGGATCGCTGAATTGGCGTAGAGAAGGAATGAGAAAAACGGCTCGTGTGTAATAAAATGTCTGGAAGATCTTAACGAATCTCGTATCGTAACCAACCGTCGCAGAAATATTTCGCAAACCACCGCCCTGCAATCCCAGATCCATCCTCGTATTTACAAAAACCGTCTGACGCGGACGATATGTTGCGTCAATGTTCAAAGGCGAAAATCTACGCGGAATTCC
>JBGTHN010000535.1:0-11921 GCA_041746235.1 Pyrinomonadaceae bacterium
CTTTGAACATTTTAGTTGCGGGACAACAGGCGACGACATTTAATCAGGGAACAGATCAATACGAAGTTCGTGTTCGTGCAAAGCAGGATTTTCGAAGTAGCACGGAAACGCTCAAACGTCTTGTCGTGCCGTCTTCAAAACTCGGTGCGGTTCCGCTTGATAATGTCGTTATTGCTAAGGAAGGAACGGGACCATCGGCAATTGACCGCATCAATCGTCAACGTCAGGTTACGATTCTTGCCAACACAAAACCGGGCGGTTCGGCGACAAATATCACAGATGATCTGGATAATGCCGTCAAACAATTAAAATTCCCGTCAGGTTATTCGGCGGGTTATGTGGGGCAATCGAAAGAACTCGGCAAAGCGATGTTTTATTTCTTACTTGCAATTGCTCTTTCATTTATCTTTATGTATATCGTTTTGGCGGCTCAATTTGAGTCGTTCATTCACCCGATCACAATTTTGTTGACGCTGCCAATTGCAGTTCCATTCGGAATTTTATCGGTTTTGATTGCCGGACAAACGATCAACATTTTTTCGGGATTGGGTTTCTTGCTGCTTTTCGGAGTCGTTAAGAAAAATGCGATTCTCGTAATTGATCACATCAGCGTTTTGCGTGAAAAAGGTTTAGAAAAAGATGAAGCGATTATTCAAGGAAATCGTGATCGTTTGCGTCCGATCTTAATGACGACAATTGCATTGATCGCAGGGATGATTCCGCTTGTGATTTCACGCGGAGCAGGTGCGGGAACGAACCGTTCGGTCGGAGTTTTGATCGTCGGTGGTCAAACGCTTTGTTTGCTTTTGACGCTTCTCGCAGTTCCGGTTTTCTATTCATATTTTGACGATTTAGGAAACTTGAAAATTTTTCGAGGTTTGACCAAAGGGATGGAAGTTGTCAGACGCAAAACTTATGAAACGGCAAGTTCGCTTTTTAGTTTGATCTGGAAATAAATTCAAAAGGCTTTGTTAAGTTTTTTTTAAAATTTACTTGACAAAGCTTTTTCTATTTCTTTATGCTTAACACTGTTAAGTAAAATAATTTTGTTAATCAAATGGGAATAAGCGAACGCAGAGAAAGAGAACAAGAGGAGTTGCGACAGAAGATTCTGGACGCGGCGAGCGAACTTTTTGCCAAAGACGGTTACGCAAATGTTTCGATGAGGAAGATCGCCGAAAAGATCGAATATTCGCCAACGACGATCTACTTATATTTCAAAGATAAAACCGAATTGTTGAACGAGATTTGCGAAGAGACGTTTTCAAAACTTATAAAAGACATCGAAAAGATCGAAAATAAAACGGACGAACCAATAATTTGTTTGAAAAAAGGTATGCAGACCTATGTAGAATTTGGCTTAAAGCACCCGAATCATTACGAGGTAACTTTTATGAATCCGCTCTCAGAATATCTCGGTGCTGAAGAACATCCGTATGAAGGCTCGATGGGGCAGAAAGCATTTGAACATATCGTCCGGCAAGTAACCAGAAGTATGGAAGCGGGGCAACTGAAAAAAGCGGATATTGCCACGGTCAGCCAAATGATCTGGGCGTTAGGACATGGTATCGTTTCGCTTCTTATCGCACACAAAGATTTTCCTTTCGTGGATAAAGATATTTTGACCAAAAATTCAATTGATACGATTTTAGAAGGATTAAAACCATAAAATTTTTTTGCTTTATCACTTAACAGTGTTAAGTCTATGTAAACTGTAAAGTGATTAGTTTTATCTGAAATTTGAAATTTGAAATCTGACTTATGGCTTCATTAGCACTAAAAAATCTGTTTCACGATAAAGTCCGCTTGGCTGTAACGCTGGTCGGGATAATTTTTTCGGTTGTGTTGAGTTCGATTCAACTCGGGTTGTTTGTCGGATTTCAACGGGCGACTTCCGATATTTTGCTAAATTCAAACGCCGATCTGTGGATCGTTTCCGCAAATGTTACACACGCAGAAGACGGCGTGCCGTTTTCCGAGAAAAAACTGTATAAGGTGATGGCTTCGCCCGGAGTCGAAAGGGTTGAAAAACAAATTGTTCAATTCGCCAATATGAAAAAACCGAACGGTGCGGAAGCAGGGATTCTTCTCGTCGGCGGAAATTTAGATGGCGGAATGGGCGTTCCATTTAATATCGTCGAAGGCAAGATCGAGGATTTGAACAAACCCGACGCGGTGATGGTCGAGGAACTTTATAAAGACAAACTCGGCATAAAGGAGATCGGCGAAACGGTCGAGATCGGCGGTTATCGTGCAGAAGTTGTCGGATTCACACGCGGAGTTAGAAGTTTCACGACCTCGCCGCCCGTTTTTACAACCTTTAAAAACGCCCAAAATTATTTCGGACTTCCCGAAGATCAAACAATTTATTTAGTCGTCAAAGCTAAACAAGGTGAGGACGTTGCGGCACTTAAAACTGATCTGCAAAACCGCATTTCAAACGTGGATATTTATACAAATTGGGAATGGACGGAAAAACAGCGAAATTATTGGATGTTCGGAACGGGTGCGGGAATTACGGTTTTGATCGCCGCTGCTTTAGGTTTGCTCGTCGGAGTCGTTGTTGTCGCTCAAACGATATATGCCGCAACCGTTGACCACATCAAGGAATACGGAACGTTAAAGGCAATGGGAGCGACGAATTTTTATCTCTATCGCGTAATTATCACACAGGCATTTCTTAGTGGTTTGATCGGTTACGCGGTCGGAATGAGCATCGCACTTTTTGTTTCATACATTTCATTAAAAGGGACGACAGCAATTATTTTACCGTGGCAATTGGTCTTGGCACTTTTCGGTTTAACTATGCTGATGTGCGTTAGTGCTTCGGTCGTTTCGATCAACAAAGTTACGCGAATCGATCCGGCGATGGTCTTTAAAGGATAAAAAATTATGAATGCAGAAACTCTTTTTTCGATTGTAAATACAACGGCTTTGGCAGGTTGTCTTTTTCTGGTTTTCGTTCCGCGTTGGAATTGGACACGGAAGATCGTTATCTCCGGCGGAATTCCTTTGCTTCTTTCGGTTGCTTATTTGATTTTGATCGTAATGTTTTTCGGTCAAACGGAAGGCAGCTTCGGTTCGCTCGAAGGCGTGATGAAACTCTTTACAAATAAATGGGGAGTTCTTGCGGGTTGGATTCATTATCTCGCATTCGATCTGTTTGTCGGCAGTTGGGAGGTCAAAGATTCGCAAGAAAAAGGAATTTCACATTGGTTCGTAATTCCCTGCCTGATCCTGACATTTATGCTCGGTCCGATCGGATTTTTGCTTTACAGCATTATCAGATTTTTCGCTGCAAAAAAGGTAAAAAATAATGAATGAGTTGTTAAATAATTTATGGCAAAACCAAAGACCTTTGATCTTGGCGGGTTTCGGTTTTTTAGTTGCAACGGGAATTTTGGCAAGTTTAATGTTGTTTGATTCGACGCAGATTTTGGGAATTAACCGTTGGGTCAAACCGATCAAGTTTTCAAGTTCGGCGGCGATATTTTTGCTGACGGTTGCGGTTTATCTCTATTATTTGCCGAATTTTGAAAGATCAAAAAACGTCGTCGCGTGGGGAACGATTTTGATAATGTTCGGTGAAGTTTTTCTCATCACAATGCAAGCAACACGCGGGATAACTTCGCATTTCAACACGGCAAATCTATTTGATGCAATGATCTTTTCGATGATGGGTTTTATGATCACGGTCAACACATTTCTCATAATCTATTTAGCAGTTCTATATTTTCAATCGATCATAAATTTGCCGAACGCCATTGTTTGGGGGATGCGTTTAGGTTTGATCGTTTTCATACTCGGAAGCATTCAGGGCGGTTATATGTCTTCACAAACGGGACATACGATTGGTGTGGCGGACGGCGGTGCGGGTTTACCATTTATAAATTGGTCAACCATCGCAGGCGATTTGCGAGTCGCACATTTTATGGGTTTGCACGCCTTTCAAATTATTCCGCTTGTTGCTGTCTTGTTGATTTTCATAAATAAGCATATTCCGATCATCAAGCCGACACTTATAGTAGTGATCTTCACCGTTGTGTATTTTTCAGCATTTACACTCGTGTTTGCACAAGCACTTCGGGGAAAACCTTTTATAAAAGCCGAAAACTGCCAAATTATTAAACTAAAAAATCAAATTTTGCGAGGTTAAGAATGAATAAAGCAATTGAAGTTAAAAATTTAGTAAAAACTTACGGCAGTGGCGAAACTGAGGTTCACGCTTTGAAGCAAGTTGATTTAGAAGTTCTGGAAAGCGAATTACTTCTGCTGCTCGGTGCGAGCGGTTCGGGCAAAACGACTCTGATCTCGATCATGGGTGGAATTTTGTCGGCAACATCGGGTAGTTGCAAAATTCGCGGAACGGAGATCGTCGGTTTGCCGCAAAGCAAATTGCCAAAGATACGGCTCGATAATATCGGTTTTATTTTTCAGGGGTTTAATCTTTTTCCGGCGTTGAACGCTCAGGAAAACGTCGAGATTTCGCTTGATCTAAAAGGTATAAAAGGCGGCAAAGCCAAACGAAAATCAGCCGAACTGCTCGAACGTGTCGGACTTGGCGACAAGTTGAGATCGCATCCGTCCGATCTTTCCGGCGGACAAAAACAGCGGGTGGCGATCGCGAGAGCTTTGACTGGCGATCCGCATATAATTTTGGCAGATGAACCGACCGCCGCACTCGATTCGACAAGTGGAAAATTGATTATGGATCTGCTTCAAGAATTAGCCCACGAACAAAATCGTTCGATCGTCGTCGTAACTCACGATAGCAGAATTTTCGATTACGCTGACCGAATTGTCGAGATCGAAGATGGACGAATTCAAGACGCTGAGATGGGGAGACATAACGACACGGAGAATTTACATATTCCATCCGAATTTATCGAACAGGGAGTAAGTTTATGAAAAAGACTTTAATTTTATCGTTAGTTGCAATTTTGCTCACGGCGTTTTCACTCGTTTATTTTGTATGGTCTTCGCCAAATAAAGTTGAGCAAACAGTTGACGCTGAAAATGAGCAGACGAAAAAGGTTGAGATCACTGAGAACACGGTCGTTGCTCCGGGAGTTGTCGAACCGATCTCGGAAGAAATAGAGGTTGGAACGGAGATTCCGGGCAAGTTAAAACAGGTTCTAGTTGAAGAAGGACAGAAAGTTCAGTTGGGCGAAACAATCGCGGTTTTGGAGAATCTGGATTTTCAAACGCAAATTTCTGAAGCTCGTGCAAAGATCGAAACTTTACAAAAACAAAAGGAAACAGCAAAGGCGAGATTGTTACAGGAAAAAGCCGACCGCACACGGATTTTTAACGGTGCAAGACCGGTCGAACGTCGGGAAGCAAAGCGTGCGTTTGAAGAAACTTTGCCGGAAATCTCGCAGGCGAAAAACGAATACGAACGTCGCCAAAAACTTTTCGATTCGGGCGATATTTCCCGCGAAGCGGTCGAACGGGCGAAAAAAGATTATGAAACTGCACAAAAGAAAAGTTTAACGGTGCGAGAGAAATTTAACGTCGTTAATGCCGATGCGAGAGATGACGATCTGCAAAAGGCGGACGCGGCAATTGCTCTGGCAGAACGGCAGGTTCGTGAATTTGACGCTTTGATAAATGAAGCCGAAGTCCGCGTGCGAACGACTCAGGCGAATTTGGATAAAACGATAATAAAATCACCGATCACGGGAATCGTTCTGCGAAAAAGACAAAAGGACGGCGAATCGGTTTCGCCCGAAAGTCAGCTCGGAATTGTCAGCGTCGCCGATGTTTCCGCATTACATGTGCGGGTTGACCTGGACGAAACAGACGTTGCGAGAGTTCGCGTCGGACAAAATGTTTTTGTCAAAGCCGATGCTTACGGCGATCAACAATTTCAAGGAAAAGTCTTCAAGATCGGCGAAATCATGGGCAGAAAAAACTTTCTCACCGAACGTCCGACTGAAAAGGTTGACACGAAGATTTTAGAAGTTCTAGTCGAACTGGAAAATGGCGTGAAACTTCCGTTGGGACTTCGCGTAGATGCTTTTATATTTGGTGAGAAATAAAGCAATGGAAAATAATTCTACAAAAGACAGTCCGGGCGTGATCGCTCCTCCGCCTTTGATATTTTTGAGCGGAGTTTTGCTCGGTGGTTTGATTCAATGGTTTTTGCCGTTCAGGATTTTTCCCGTCGAGATTTCATTTTATTTAAGAATTGTCGGAATCATTTTGATCGTAATTGGTTTTGGAATTGTTTACATCGCACACGCGAAAATGAAACGGGCGAAAACCAACATCGAACCGTGGAAACCGACGCATTCGATAATCACGGACGGAATTTATTCTTTCAGCCGAAATCCAGTCTATTTAGCAATGATCTTTATGTATTTCGGAATGATTTTGATAGTTAATTCGGTGTGGATTTTGTCGCTTATTGCTTTGGTTTTACTTGTGATGCATTTCGGCGTGATCTTGCGTGAAGAAAGGTATCTGGAAAAGAAATTCGGTGAAGAATATCTGAAATATAAAAATGCCGTGCGGCGTTGGATTTGAGAGAAAACAATTTATGCCATTAGCTGTAAAAATTTCGTTGCTCGTTTCCGGTTTATTTTTGTTGAACGGAATGATCACGGGCGTTTGGAAATACGCAAAAATTATGAGTTCGCCCGAACATAAAGCTCCGGTTTATGTGGACATCGCTCACCGAACTTCGTTCTTTTACAGTTTTGCAAGTCTTGTCATTGCGGCACTTATAAACTTTTCTCCGTTCGATGAATTCTGGCAAGTCGTGATCGTTGCAGTTCCGCTCGGTTACTTTGTTGTAACAGTCATCGGCTATGTTAAAGAAGGAATTTTGAACCGAACAGACAATATGTTCAGCGAGAGAAATTTCATTACGACGTATTTTATGTATGGTTTGATCGCGGGTGAAATTATCGGTTTCGCACTTATTTTAGGTGGATTTATTTACACACAATTTTTGATTAACTGAGATTGACTTAAATGGTCAAAAATGAGAAAAATATAAAGGTAAGTAAGCACTTACTTATCAAATTATTCAGAGAGTTTTATTATGAGTGAGCAAGCGTCAAATAAAGATACGATCATACTTGGGATATTTATACTTTTAGCAATAATGTTGAGTTTTGATAGCGTTTATGCTCAAGACGAAACGCCAACACCGACACCGCAAGTTACAGTTGAACCGAAAAACGAATTAATACCGGTTGATGATTCGCAAAGCGTTCCACCGGAAGAGTTAAAAGGTGTTCCACAGATCGCTCCCGATTATAAATCAACAGATCGTGATTATCCCGATTTAGGCAGAGTCGGCGTTGATATGATGTCGCAAAAACCGATTTCCTTGAAAGAGGCGATCGTCAAAGGTTTAGAAAATAATATAGACATCGAAGTTACCAGAAAAGATGTTGAGATCGCTGAATTTGAATTGATGTCAGCAGATGGTTTTTACGAACCGCGTTTTTCGGGACAGACATTTTACGAACGGGCGACAACGCCAAACGTCAGCATTTTCAGTACAAACCGCACGACAACAAATAATACGATTGGCGGAAATGCACGTTATCAAGGTTTTTACAGGGATTTTGGGACAACATATTATGCGGAATTAAGTAATCAAAGATTGACGACGACAAATCCGATCTCGATCTTGAGTCCGCAAAATAATACGAGTCTTACATTTGGAATTACACAACCGCTTTTGCGTGGACGAAAGTTTGATAATCAACGTCGTGTCATCGAAATTGCCAAGCGAAATTTAACTCTGACGGACACACAATTTCGGCAAAGAGCGATTGAAATAACGGCAAATGTTCAGCGTGCTTATTGGGATCTGACTTTTGCATTGAAAAATTTACAAGTTCAACGCGACGGCGTGCGTGATGCAAAACAGCAACTTGAACATAACAAACGTCTGGTTGATGAAGGCATACTCGCACCGATTGATATTATTGCGGCGGAAACACAAGTTGCCAATCTGGAACAAAATGTTTATGTCGCTTTGGAACAAGTAAATCGGGCGGAAAATTTGCTGAAAAATTTAATAACGGGAAATCGGAATGATTCAATTTGGAACGATGCACTTGTGCCGACAGATTCGGTCAAACTTGAATCACCGCGAACAACTTTAAACGATGCCTTGGCACTTGCTTTGGACAATCGCCCCGAACTTGAATTAAACAAAGTCGCTCAGGATATAAACGAACTTGACCAAAAATTTTTTCGTGAACAAGATAAACCGCAGATTGATCTAACCGCAAGTTATTCGACTTCGGGGCTTTCGGGAGGTTTTAACGACAACTTTAGAACTCCTTTTCAACCATCACAATGTCAACCCGATCCGACTGTTCCGGCGTGTATTGACGCACTTAATATATTAAATATGCAAATCAGACAAAATGCCGAAGCCTTTACCGGCGGACCTCAAAGCACTTTTACTGATATTCTGGCAAATCGTTATCCGACATATCGTGTTGGCATTACGTTTAATTTACCGCTTTTCGGCGACAAAACAACCAAAGCAAATTTAGGCAAATCGCTTGTTCAATCCGACAAGATTAAAATTCAGCGTGAACAGATCGAACAGATGATTCAAGTTGATGTTCGCAACGCGTTGCAATCGGTAAGAACCGCCGAAGCAAGACTTCGCTCTGCCGCAATCGCCCGCGAAAACAGCGAAAAACAATACGCTTCCGAACAAAGAAAACTCGACGAAGGTTTTACGGATATTTACAAAGTCCTGGAACGCCAAACCGCTTTGGTAAATGCAAGAAGTGCCGAATTACAAGCACAAACCGAACTAAACAAAGCAATCGCCGAACTGCAACGTGCGACGGGAAATTCGTTGAAGGCAAATGAAGTTGAAACGAGACTTCGCAAATAATGGAAAATGTATAACGGATAATGGAAAATGTGTATTCTTAATTATCCACTTTCCATTTTCCGTTATACATTGATTTGCAATCCGTCGAATGCCTCAATCACATCAACCAATGGCGAAAATTTTTCGACTTCTTCATTAAAATTTACTTCGTCCCATTCGGGATAAAGATGCGTAAGAACAACCTTTTTTGCTTTGGAATATCTTGTCAGATACATCGCTTCGGCAAGTTCGATGTGCATTTCGACGGGTTTGTTTTTGACGAACGAACATTCCATCACGAATAGATCAACATTTTTTGCGAAAGTGCCTAAAGCCTTTGTAAAACCTGTGTCGGCGGTGAATACGAGTGTTTTATCATTTGTGTCTTTAAGATGAATTGCACGACTTTCTTCGGTGTGCGGTGTGTCGAATGAAACGGCTTCAAGGTCTTCTAAAACTTGGAATTTTTTAAGCGGTTCGACTTCTATTATTTCGAGCGGAAACGGTTGTTCCAAAAAACTAAAATGGCTTGCATCGTTAAAAATTTCGAGCAATTTTCGTAAACCTTTTGCACCAAAAATCCGCAGAGGCTTTGTGCGTTCTTGCATATTCGGAGCGTATTTTGTACCGAATAAAAACGGAGCAAGACCGCCCATGTGATCAAGATGAAAATGCGAAATCCAGACCGCATCAAGATTTGCCCAATCAAGTCCTTCCTGTGCGATACGATGAAGTGCCGACGCGGAAAAATCGAGCATCAACGAACCTTTTTCCGTTTCAACCCAATAACTTGAACTGCTTCTTTTCGGATGCGGAACAGATGTTCCCGAACCAATTACGATAAATTTCATATTTAAGATTTTAGCCACAAATTACACGAATTGCACGAATAAAATAAATAAAAAGATTAGTGTTATTTGTGTAATTCGTGGCTAAGAATTTTTGTGGTAAATTTAATTATATGAATGAAATAGATATTTTAGGAATATTTGCACATCCTGATGATCTTGAATTGACCGTTGGCGGAACGATGTTAAAGATGAAGTCCTTAGGTTATAAAACAGGTTGTTTGGACATAACAAAGGGCGAAATGGGAACTCGCGGAACGCCCGAAGGTCGTGCAATTGAAGCGGAAGATGCGGCGAAAATTTTGAAACTTGATGTTCGTGAAAATCTCGGACTGCCCGACGGACACGTTTTTGTAACGGATGAATATCGCACAAAACTCGTGCGTGTTTTGCGTCGTCTGAAACCGAAGGTCATCTTGACTCATCAAATTGACGATCCGCATCCCGATCATAATTACATCACGCAACTTGTTAGAGAATCGGCAAGATTATCATCAATGAAAAACTACGACGGCGATTTTGGATTAGAGAGAATTGATGTTCCGAAAGTCACTCACAATACATTTTCGCGTCGTGTGATCCCGTCATTTATCGTAGATATTTCCGATTTTTTGGAAGAAAAAATGGATGCGATCAAGGCTCACAGGTCGCAATTTTACGATCCCGAATCCAAAGAACTCGAAACTCGTCTGACGGACAAAAACTTCTTTGAAGAATTGGAAAATCGTTCAAAATATTTCGGCAGTCTGATCGGAGTTCGTGCCGGAGAACCGTTTTTTGTCCGCGAGGCTCTGAACATCGAAGATCCGATTGAACTTCTTACGAGAAAGATGAATTTGTATTCTTAAAGAAGTTTTACCGCAGAGAACACGGAGTTCGCAGAGATTTTTTTAACAGGGATGAAGAGGATTAATAGGGATTTTAAGAATTTTCTTTTATTCCTTTTATCCTCTTCATCCCTGTTAATTTTCTCCATCTTTTTTTCGCGTTTATTCGCGGGCAAAAATTCTTACTTCATTTCATAAACGATTTTCCCATTAAAAATTGTATAAACAGGACGAGTTTCCAAAATGTCTTTATGCGGAATCGTCAATAAATCTTTTGAATGGACGACGAGATCGGCGAATTTTCCGACTTCGATCGTGCCTTTTTCATTTTCGGCAAATTCGGCGTAGGCGGATTCATAAGTGTAATTGCGAATCGCATCTTCCATCGAAAGTTTTTCCTGCGGCTGCCAACCGTTAAGCGGATCGCCTGAAATATCTTGACGCGAAACTGCGGCGTAGAGCGTTTGATAAGTGTCCAGAGATTCGACGGGAGCATCCGTTCCGAAAGCGACGTGGACATTATTTGCCATAAATGTATGCCACGAATAAGCACCGAGCGTGCGGTATTCGCCCAAACGATCTCCCGCCCAACGCTTATCCGAAATTGCGTGCGACGGCTGCATCGAAGCAATTACACCAAGTTCGGCAAAACGCTTAAAATCAGACGGTGCAACAACTTGTGCGTGTTCGATGCGATTTCTTCTATTTGATGCACATGTGTCATAGCCAGAAACTTTCATCACAGTTGGAGTTAAACCAGCCAAGCTGCAAGGAAGTTTATTTTCATTACCTTTCTCAAATCCATCCAAAGCAATCCGATTTGCTTTGTCGCCGATTGAATGGAGTCCGATTTGAAAACCTGCCGCGTCGCGTTCGACGATCATTTTTATCATTTCGTCGGGGTCGCGGCGTGGGATTCCGCTGTTGTTCGGGTCGTCGGAAAACGGAGCGAGCATGGCGGCGGTGCGTGAGCCGAGCGTGCCGTCCATATAGCCTTTTAAGATTCCGAGTTTAAGGCGAGAAGGATTTAATTTTAATGCTTGAAAGTCCGCACGCTGTTTTTTTAAAGTTTCGAGCGGCAATTCAAAATTTTGCCAAACGGCGACGCGAGTTGTTAATTTATTGTCCTTTAAAAGTTGGCTGTAAAGCGGAATCGCTTCATAATCCGCACCACCCTGCACACTTGTTAAACCGAATTTTTTCGCTTCTTCAATCGCCAATTCAATGCCTTTTAAAGTTTCCGCCGTTGTCGTTGCGGGAACAACGCGACCAATCAAACCTTGTGCAGTTTCCTTTAAAACTCCTTCGGGTTCGCCGTTTTTGTCAAAAACAATTTCGCCGCCTTCGGGAACTTTTGAATCTTTCGTAACCTTCGCCAACTTGAACGCC
>JBGTHN010000536.1:0-5353 GCA_041746235.1 Pyrinomonadaceae bacterium
CTCGTTTTCAAATGCTACTTTAATCGGTTTTTTGACGCACGAAGCGACGAGTGCGTTGATGGGAATCATCGCCATACCGTTTATAAAAGGCTTGTCGTTCGGGCGGATGATTATGATTTCCATCGCTTATGCTCTCGCCTCTTACCCGTTGGTTTTTGCTTTTGTTTTAACTTGGGCAAATCCTCTAATGGTCGAACGAGCCGAACTCGTACCGATGACCGCCGCACATATTCTGTTCGGTGTGGTGATGGCCTTTCTTTACAAAACCCAATCATCATTGGAATAAAACACCGAAAACGAGCATCGATTCGGTAACTGACTGTTCGGGGAGTGATTTATGACGTTTAGATTTATCGGGAAAATTTTCGCCGTGTGCAGAATGTGTATCTTGGTTATTCGGTGAGCCGTATCCGATGCGGCTATCCACAATTATCAGGATCGGACGGTCATTTGTTTTTTGAAATGCCCGAAAGCTTTATCCAACATTTCCAGATCATTAACATCTCCGACCCGCACAATTTTCCAGCCATAGGAAATAAATCAACTCGCCGCATCCTCGCTAAACGCAAGTGATGTGCTGCCTTCGATCGTGATGCGGTTGTTGTCACAGATCCAAAAAAGGTTCGAGAGTTTGAGATGTCCGGCGAGACTCGGCGCTTCGTGCGAAACGTCTACCATCAAACAGCCGTCGCTGCCGAGTGCGTAAACGTGGTAATCGAAAATTTTGAAATCGGCCGTGTTGTAACTTGCCGCCAGCCAGCGTTCGGCAATCGCCACCCCGACGATTGTTGCTACTCCCTGTCCAAGCGGTCCGGTCATTGTTTCAATTCCTGACGTCCATCGATATTCGGAATGTCCCGCGCATTTGGAATCAAGTTGGCGAAATTATTTAATATCATCGGGCTAAAAGCTTAATTCTCCGACCTGCCCATATTCCTCGTTGACGGCTATTACTTCCGTAAGATGCAAGTTCGAGTAATCCCGCATCGAGGCGTGTCCGGCAGATAGAACAAATCTATCGCGGTTTGCCCAGATCGGATTTTCAGGCTTAAATCTAAGTATTCGCTACCATAAACAATAGACGACGGGTGCCAGAGCCATCGGCGTTCCGGGATGACCGGAATTCGCCGCCTGCACCGCGTCCATCGAAAGCGTTGGAATTGTGTTGACAGAAAGATTGTCCAGTTTACTTTGCATATTTCAATTAATAAGAATCTAGATAACTTATTTCTTTGGAAAGATAATTTGATTACAAAAATGTTCCTCGCTGTAAGTAATGGCACGTGGTCATTTTTCTATTCCATAGAAGAAAAGTTTTTTTAGAAAAAATAATTTTTGAATTAAATTAGCGGAAACGCTTGATCAGATGCTACGGTTATGAATATTGAATTTATCGGGTAAAACAAAATTATGGAATGGTATGTACCAATGACGATCCTCCCGGGTTTGGGATTGATAATTTTATCGACATCAAATTTTCTCATTGCTCTAAACAAAGAGATTATCAAACTCTGTAAAGATGCAGAGAGCAATCGGGAAATTATTGATTTGAAGGTTATACAGATGAAGCGTTTAAGCGTGGCAATGGCGTTTCTTTATTCAGGCGTGCTTTCGTTTTTATTGGCAGGTCTTTCGGGAGTTACGAATCTTGTCGGCAAAACACTCTTTCAAGGTCTGATGATCGCCGGAGTCTTGTTTGTGACAATTGCCATTATTGTTTTACTGATCTATTCCATCAAAGCCGTAGGCATCAGGCAACAGTTTCTGAAAAAACGTTAGTTGGTCATTCAAGTTTCCATGTTTATGTGATTGCGATTAAATTCCATTTTAGAAATTCAGCAGCTATTGTATTTGAACGTCGTTGTGTACATCTGTTTTTCTATGCAGAAATAGATTCAACCCAACCAATATTAAAAGAGTTACCGCGAAAAACGGTGGTTTACTTTCAAATTGCAAAACTTCTGCTGGAACATCGGGGTGTAAATTGCCACAGACATTATCGGGATGACCATTAGATTTCCAAGATAGAAAAGCTTGTTTGCAATTGCCGTAGGAAATTTTCTCCAGAAAAACAAAAGGCTAAACAATAATAATCCGGTGGCGATCTCAGCTGAGTGTCCGCCGATATAGCTTAATGTTGGAAAGGGCAATCCGCTTTTTTCTATTTGGAGGGATAACATCGTCTTAAAAGGTTCAGAAAACTTGACCATACCCGGCATCAACAAGAAGAGACCCAGAAATGCTGTGATTATTTTTACTGAAGGTTTCATGATCGTTTTATTTCTATTTTAATATTCCTGATCTTTCTGACTGACGATAAATGAATCCCATTCTACTTCTTCGTAGGTCGAACGTCTCCACTTGTACGGCAGGTCTTCTAAAACTCCGGGTTTCTTCGCTGTTTGAAGTAACAAAAATAATTCACGCAAAATTGTCATTTGCTGAAGGCGATTTTTGGGTTCTCCAAAAGAAGCTCCCCAGGGAAAACCGACAAAAGCCGCCCTTGGTGCTAAAATTTTCTCCGACATTTCACGATTTATGGAAAGTGAAACAGTTGAAATACCGTTTGCTTCAATTACACGTGAGATCAGTCCCCCGGACCGATTACAAAGTGGTCAGGCAGGAACCATAAGCACATAGTCAACTTCATCGTCCAAAAGTTTTTGAGATACCTGATGAGCACTACCGTCAGGCTGTCCAATGAACTCTTTAATCAAATTGCCCCCAAACCCAAAACTATAAAAGTTTGGTGAAAGTTTGCCGATGACTTTTGCTTGGGCAAGTTCCTTAAGACGATCTATAGGAAAAAGCACGTTGATATCATTATTAACACGGGCATGCGGATAGTGCGTATGGGCAATCTTAAGTTTCCCTTTGTCAAAATCGGAAGGAATCGTGCGAAAGCCCGCTTCACCGAAGGCACTGTCAACATCAAAGGGTTCCTCGCCCTCAAGATAAAATCCGCCGGTGCTGACGATAGCCACAGTGCTTTCTGCCAGAGGCTTTTTAAACGGTGTCCAGGGAATATCATCGTTTGTAGCAGATACGCCACTGGCTGCGATCTTATTAAACGGTTTGCGAAAAGCATCAGATATCGAAGCACCAATTTTGGTGTCAGTAATCCGACCAATTGTTCGCCATATTTTGAGGTTTTTAAAAATGTTCATAACAATTTCTCCATACGATAAGCCTTTATTCATTTCCAATTATCTGCCCGGCGAGTTCGGTCAAGTCAGATGCGATAAAATCCGGAACCGGTACATTTTCGGCGGGCAAGATGGCGTTATGGGGACGTTTAACAAATGCACCAAGGCAGCCCGCTGACTGTGCCCCGATCGTATCCCACAAATGACTGGCGACAAGGCATAGATCAGCCGTTTGGACACCCATCTCTTTTGCTGCGAAACGGTATGTTTCGGGGGCTGGTTTGAATTTTTGAACCGCTTCCACGCTAAAGGTGCGTTCAAAAAATTTATCAATTCCGGCGTTTTCAAGTGGTGTTGGAGAAATTGTACTTGCCGAATTTGTTAATGTTACGAGCCGAA
Organism: Pyrinomonadaceae bacterium; assembly: GCA_041746235.1. Classification (GTDB taxonomy): domain Bacteria; phylum Acidobacteriota; class Blastocatellia; order Pyrinomonadales; family Pyrinomonadaceae; genus Aridibacter. The sequence goes on from JBGTHN010000536.1 coordinate 3,546, forward strand.
ATCCCGCTGCCCTCAGCCGGGTCAAAGCCGGTGCGACATCGGAATGGGCGGGCATTTTACCAATACGCTCTTTTAATTCCTTTATGTCGCCGTCGGTGACGCTAACGCCATTGTTTGAAGCGACCATCTGCAAAGTTCCTGCGGCAAGTTCCCCGAAGGGCGTGTAAAATCCCGAGAGAGTAATTGTCTGGGAATACAGGATCAGTTCAGCAAACCACTCTCTCATAAACGAAGCGCCACCGAAGACACGTTCAAACAGTGGCTCAAGTGTCGTGATGTCGAGCAGGGTTTCATTTACATCAAATACAATAACTTTTGGTTTGTGCATAGCTATTTTTAATCCTGTTTCTTGTCCAATAGAAGTAATTATTTGGTCGTTGGCGGCAGAAAGTGTTGATACTAGCGTGATTTTCGCTCTTTTTGAGCCAAACCCAAACGGATGCTCAGATTTGACTCAAAAAAGGCGAAAAGTTCGTGTGTGCTTTCAATAAATATCAGCACACAACTTGAATTTATGCTGTCGCTTCTTTCTTCTTATTGCTTTCCCATGCGAATTTTTCAAATGGTTTATCGACCGGGGTTTCGGCAATATGATTCGAATAATTGCTGATCACCTTTTGCGACAGACCCAATATAACTTCAAAAACCTGCCGTTTTGTATATCCCGCGTTATAGAACGCTTCGAGTTCCGCTTCTGTTACATTTCCGCGACTGCGAACCATTGACAATGTAAAATCGTGCAATGCATGCAGTTTTTCGTTTGGCAGTTTGGTTCTGTTTCTCAACGCTTCGGTTATTTCGGAATCTACTTTCATACCATGGGCAATAGCTGTATGTGCCGGAACGCAGTAGTGACATCCGTGTTCGACATTGATCGTCTGCCACACAACGGTTAATTCATCATTATTAAATGACGAGTTAGTAAATAATTCGCCTAAAGTTTTGTAAGCCTCAAGCAAGCCCGGGGCTTCCGCTAAAACGCCGTGTAGATTTGGAATCATATCGTATTCTTTTTGGGATTTTTCTAATAATACTTTACTTTTTTCAGGTGCTGTTTCGTTGGTGTGTACTTTAAATTTACTCATATTTTTTGTTCTCCATTTTTTGTTTATTACTAAGCTTCTGCTCAGTTTAAGTGCAAAAAATTCAAATACTCTCAAGTATTCTTTCGATATAGTTGTCTAATTGCTTTTTAATAAAAACTTTTGAATCCGCTGACAACCCGTTCATTGAAATCATCAAAACATTTGCCTGTCTTTCGATAATCTCCGAATCGTTATTGCTGTCTTGTCTTGCCTTCATTGAAGTTATAAATAATGTTAATAACAGTAATGACTATCAAACCAATAGCAATATAGACCAGCATATATTTCGGAGTTTCTCTCATAACAAATTCAGCTATCAGAGCACCGATCATCGTCGTTAATAACAAACCATTAGCAAGAAGCGATACAATTTTTTTATTTATATTTAAGCCTGTAAGAAAACTCATCTTTTTCAAGGACAAAGCCAAAAACATGGCAAACAGCAGAACTATTAATAGCTCGGTTAATCCGGTAAAGATCCTGAAATTATCAGATGAAATGGGCAATGATCCGCTCATTTCATTAAAACCCTGAACAGAAGTCTTAGCACCCAAAATTTTAGGGATTGCAAACCATGACATTAAAATAACCGGTAATAAATGCAACAATATTATGGTCTTTTTCATATGCAAAGGCTTGCTTTTTTCGGGTGTTGATTCGATGTCATGTATTTTAAAGTTACTCACAATTGTTTTGTTTCCATGTGTTGTTTGTTAAAAATTA
>JBGTHN010000537.1:0-5387 GCA_041746235.1 Pyrinomonadaceae bacterium
GGTGTTGATCTACCGGATGAAATTGCATTTTTTATCGCCAGCAAAGTTAAAAGTAATATACGTGAATTGGAAGGAACACTTGTTCGATTGATAGCAATTTCATCTCTTCGAGGTTTACCGATCTCAAAAATGCTCGCCCAAGATGCGATGCGAAATATTATAGATAGTGAAGAACCGGAAGGTGTAACAATTGAACGAATCACAAAGACCGTTGCGGGACATTATAAGTTGTCAATTGAAGAAATAAAATCGAAAAATAATGCACGCCAAATTGCTGTTCCAAGACAGGTCGCAATGTATCTTTGCAAACGTCTGACAAAGCATAGTTTTCCCGAAATTGGAAAAGCGTTTGGAGGCAAACATCACACGACCGTAATCCACTCTGTTGATAAGATCGAGAACATAATTAAGGACGATAGAAATTTCCACAGGGTTGTAAGCGAACTTATAGATAATCTTTGCAGTTAGTTAAAATAGGTTTAACAAGAATTTTGTGAAAGTTTTCCACAAGAAGTAAAACTTTAGGATTTAAGAAAACGCTTTAGAATCAATATTTAAACGAGGTTTATCCACTTTTCCACAGATTGTTGAAAACTTTATCTGTGGATAAAGATGATAAGTCATTTTGTTGCTATTTTTTTCCACAGGCTAAGAAGTTATCCACAAGTTATCCACAAGGGCTGTGGATATGCAAATCTATTATTTAGAATAAGTTAAGGCACTTATCCACTTTTCCACAGGCACTACTACTACTACTATAAGAATATATATAATATTAATATTATTAGAAGTAGTAAAAAGCGTTGAAATTTTAGTGTAAAATGTGAAGTATGAAAAGAATAATTTTGTTATTAATACTTTCTATAATTTTGATAAGTTGTACGAAAAATAATTCTGCGAACGAAAAAGAAATCAAACTTTCAAATGGTCAAAAAATAAAAGTTACTTTTGCAGAAAAAGAAGTAGAAAAAGATTTAAAAGTTTTTACTGTTGATTACCAAAATAATGAAAAAGTGACAAAGGAAGAAATCGTCGAAGAACAGGTTTTGGAAGTTTGGAAAAACATAGAAAAAGAAGCCAACAAAACCGACGCAGATGAAGCCGTTATCAAAACCAGATATTTTATTGGAAACGACGAAAAAAGTAATGAACCGATTTATTTAGATTTTATATTCAACGGTGAAAAAATTGAAAACGGAACTTGGAAAATTACAAAAGTAAATTAGAATAAAAATATATAAAAAATCAGGAGCTAAATTATGGAATTTGTAATAAAACAAAATGCCCTTAAAGAAGAGTTGGGATTTGTGCAGGGAATAGTCGAAAAAAAATCAACGATACCTGTTCTCTCAAATATTTTGATCGAATCGGTTGGAGAAAATACGATTCGCATTGTCGGAACAGATCTGGATGTAACGATTCGTTGCGAAGCGGACGCAGAAATAAAAGAAGCCGGTTCGATGTGTATTCAGGCTCGCAAACTGTTTGACATTGTCAGACTTCTTCCTGATGCCGATGTTCACTTTAAGAAACAGGAAAATGAATGGGTAAAATTAAGTTGTGAAAATTCCAAGTTTAGATTAGCCGGTGTTTCACGAGATCAATTTCCCGAAGTTCCCGAATTCAAATCCGCACCGATGTCGCTTTCGGCGGATATTTTTAATAATTTTATTCATAACACAAGTTTTGCAATTACCAACGAGCAATCACGTTTTACGCTTTCAGGTGCAAAATTTATGATCGAAAATGGCACAGCACGAATGGTTACGACCGATGGACACAGGCTTGCATATATCGAAAGACAATTGGAAAACAGCGGAGAAGATTCGATTGATTCATTGATTCCCAAAAAAGCTCTGGTTGAACTGACAAAAATTTCCCGTGGTTCAAATGGCGAAGTAAGTTTTGGTGAAGACGCAAACCATATTTACTTTGAAGTTGACGGAAGACTTCTTATCACACGAAAACTTTCGGGAACATTTCCAAATTACGAAATGGTTATTCCGAAAGATAATGACAAGACGGTTACTTTTGATTTAGAGGATATGAAGCGTGCCGTCGCCCGTGTCGCACTTATGGCGGATGAAAGGACTCGTTCCGTGCGTATGACGATAAAAGAGGGCGAGATCGAAGTTGGTGCGGAAAGTAGCGAAGAAGGCGAAGCTAATGAAAAGGTCGCCGCAGAATATTCGGGCGAAGAAGTTCAAATCGGTTTCAATTCGCAGTATTTACAAGAGTTCTTAAACAATGTAAGTTCCGGTGAAACGGAAGCAAAGGAAATAGAACAAGAAACCGACGGCGAAAAAGTAAAAGTAAAAGAATCGGGCGGAAGAACACGCATCTCTTTTGAATTCAAAGATGGAAACGCACAAACTCAAATGAAAATAGCCGGTGATACGGAATATGATTATAAATATATCGTAATGCCTTTGCGTATATGATGATGAAATAAAAAAAGAATTTTTTTAAGAATAGCTTGAGTAAAGAGCTATTCTTTTTTTTACAAATTAACAAACGCTATATTTCAAAATATGGAAATAAATCTGAGTTTTAATCCAAACCAAAGATAGAATCAGATTTTTTAGTATCCTCAGAATCATGCGGGTTTTCATCTTGCTTATCAGTGGTTTCCATACTTTTTAATAAATCAAAATACAATGTTTTTAAAGCTCGAAAATGTGCTTCGATGCTAAAATTTTGTTGAGCGTGATTGTAAGCGTCTTCGGCAAGATTGTTGCGTAAGTCTTTATCTTTCAAGAGTTTCAAAATCTTATCAGAAAGTTCTTGAGCATTTTTAGGCTTAAAAGTTTCAACGCATTTTCCGTTATCTGTGGCTTCAAGATTTGGTGCAATATCAGTAGAAATTACCGGAACTTTGGCGAGCATTGCTTCAATCAGTGCGATTGGTAACCCTTCGTGCAAAGTTGAAAAAACAAATATATCCAAAGAATTTAAAACATTTGGAATATCATCTCTTTTACCGAGGAAAAAAACTTTTTCGCCAATTCCATTTTCATCGCAAAACTTTATACATTCATCAAAATATTCTTCGCCGTCTTCGGCAATTCCACCGACGAAAACAAAATTTGCATTTTCAAATTCTTCAAAAACTTTTGGCAAAGCACGGCAAACTGTCATTTGGTCTTTCGTTTTCGTGGACATAAAATTTGCGACCATTCCCAAAAGAAAACTGTTTTCGTCAAAACCTAGTTCTTTTTTAAGAGAATCGCCATGAGGTTCGAGCCTTTTTGGATCAACTCCGTTATAAACCAGATAAAAGTTTTTGCTTGTATCAACTCCGATTTCTTTACGAAGCCAAGGAAACAAACCTCTGCTGCAAGCTATATTTGCATCCATTCGGGGCGTTATAAATTTTGCCATCAGGCGATTTTTATTATTGGAAAGAAACAAACCTCCACCATGATGAGTTTGCACACACTTTACATTTTTTAATCCAAGAGTTGCTAAATAAAAGTGAAAACTTTCGACGGGTTGATGACAATGAATAATTTCGATCTTGTTTTCTTTGATTATTTGGCGGAGTTTCCAGACTAAATTTGGATCAAGGGGAAATTCACGATTAAGCCGAATGTAATTTGCTCCCGAATTTTTAAACTCATCTTCCAGATCACCACCGCCGGTTGCCACAAAAGTTAAATCCAAACCAAATCTTTTAGCATTTCGGCAAACATCCAGAACAAGAGTTTCAGTTCCACCGCGATTTAATGAATCAAGTGTATATAGAACTTTCATATCAAAAAAAATTTAATGTTTGCAGAGTAGTAAATGTTAATAAATAATGAACCTCGTTGGAGGTTAAATCAAGTGTCGGAAATCACAGTTGTTGTTCCTTGTTACAATCATTCAAAATATATTGAGCGATGTTTACGTTCAATATTTGCTCAAACGCGGCATCCAAAAATGCTTATTGTTATCAATGATGGTTCGACCGACAATTCTGCCGAAATAATTGAAAAAGTTCTGAAAAGTTGCCCGTTTCCAAATCAACTTATCACACAAAAAAATAGCGGACAATCAGCAGGTATCAATAGAGGATTTGAAATGTCCGATACAAAGTATTTTGCTTATTTAGGAGCGGATGATATATGGTTATCGGAATTTTTAGAAGAGCGTATAAAATTGATTGAGATGCGTCCCGACGCAGTTGCCGCTTATGGAAACGCTTATATTATCAATAGCGAAGATTATATTTTCGATTGCACAAAAAATTGGATGGATTATCCTGATGGAAACATCAAACCGATGCTTTATACAGCCAATGCCTGTCCGAATCCGAGTGTTATTTACAAAAGAGATTCGCTAAAAGATCATCGTTGGAATGAAAATTCATCGGTCGAGGATTTTGAGATGTATCTGAAACTTTCAACAATTGGTGAGTTTGCTTTTGATAAAAATGTGTTGTGTGCTTATCGTATTCACGATTCAAATATGAGCCACGATTATCCGAGACAATTTCGCCAGGTGATTGAAGCATTAGAGCGTTGCCGGGAGATGTTGGACTTGAGCGAAGCAGATTTGGAAAAGATCAAAAAGCGTATAAAGATCGGAAGTGTTGACCAATTTATTAGAACGAATAATCGGCGAATTGCTTTTAAATATTTGCGTGAAAACGCTGATGTCGCCGAATCAAAATCGCAGGTCGCCAAATTATTATTTCGTCTGATGATTCCATCAAAACTTTTTCAATGGAATAGAAAAAGAAAAAAGGAAAGTGCCATAAACAAATACGGTAAGTTGAAGTATTAGAGAAATTATAGAAAATATAAAAGGAATTAAAAACAGACCGATAATTTGCGAAACCACAAGTCTTAAATGCACAACAAACAATTTGTAAAAATCACGCCGGGCAGTCCTTGGTTCAACCTAAATTTCAGAGAACTTTGGGAGTTCCGCGAAGTTTTTTATCTGTTGGTTTGGCGAGATTTGAAAGTGCGTTATAAACAAACTCTTCTTGGAGTTTTGTGGGCAATTTTGCAACCGCTTATCGCCACAATAATTTTTACAATAATTTTTACAAAAGTTGCCAGATTTGAAACGGGCGAAATTCCTTATTCGCTTTTTGCTCTGAGTGGTTTTACGTTTTGGATGTTTATAAATACCTCCGTTATGCAAGCCGCCAACAGCCTTGTTTATCACGAACAACTTGTTACAAAAATCTATTTTCCACGAATGATCGTTCCGGCGTCTTTTATCGGAGCGAGTTTTTTAGACCTATTGCTGTCACTTATAATTTTGTTTGCAGGAGTCGCTTATTTTGAAATTGTTCCAACGTGGAAACTTATATTTGTTCCTCTCTTTTTAGGTTTAGCATTAATAATTAAAATTTCTTTAAGTTTATTATTGTCATCATTTAATGTACGTTTTCG
>JBGTHN010000538.1:0-2813 GCA_041746235.1 Pyrinomonadaceae bacterium
TGACGTGATCTTTCGTGTCGGGCGGAACCTGACGCGGTGCTTGACTGTGCAGTTGAGCTTCAAGCCACGGAGCATAAAAAAAGCGTATAAACGCAAATGGCAACATAATCAGAAGCAAAATTATCCCCGAAAGCAAAACGATTATACTAAAAAAGCGTCCGAGGTCGCTTTCAAATGTAATATCGCCGAATCCGAGCGTACTCATCACCGTCAGAGTCCAATAAAATCCCGTGATCCACGAAAATTCACGGTTTTCATAAAGCATTATAAAATGGAACAGCACGGAAAAGATCACAACTGTAACCGTCAAAAAAAGCAAATACTTCATTAGTGCTTTGATATTTTGACGAGTATCAGTTTGGTCTATAAAATAAGCGACTTGTGTTGCTAGAAATTTCATCGTTTGAGATACTTTTTATATTGGAAATCGTTAAAGAAATAAGTTTTGCTGAAAAATCTATGTTATCACGGTTATAAAATGTTCATCGAATTTCATTGCCGAAATAATTTTATTATAAAAATATGCCATCATTTTACGAAGTAATGATCGAACGTAATTTCTCGTCCGCACATCAATTGCGTGGATATAAAGGGAAATGCGAGAATTTGCACGGACACAATTATAAGATCGAGATCTTTGCCAAAGGTGAAGAGTTAAATAATATCGGTTTGCTGATAGATTTCGGCGATCTGAAATCGGCGGCGAATGAAATTGTTGATTATCTTGACCATCGCAATATCAATGAACTTCCGCCATTTGATGAAGAATTAAATCCTTCGGCGGAGAACTTAGCGGCGTATATTTGTGAGTATTTAAACTCACGGATCGGCGATGAGCGTGTGCGGGTTTGGAAAGTTCGTTGTTATGAAACGCCGACGAGTGTGGCGACTTTTCAAATAGATTAAAAAAAAGTTTCTCGATTTTTGCAAACATCTGCTATTATAAACTTCATTTACACAGACAGATAAACATCTATGCTAATTGGAGTTCCGAAAGAATCACACGAAGATGAGAAGCGTGTTCCGCTCGTTCCAAACGAAGTAAAGAAATTTGTACGTCTTGGAGCAGAGATTTTAGTTGAAAAAAATCTCGGCGAAAAAGCAGGTTTTTCCGACGAAGAATATAAAGAAGCAGGTGCAACAATTTTAGAAAGTTGTGATGAAATTTTGCAAACTTCCGATATAATCCTGCGTATCCGCAAACCGCCTTTTGAAGAAATCATAAAATTAAAAAAGGGAAGCATTCACATAAGTTTTCTTGATCCGTTCAACGAAAAAGAACTTATTGAAGAGTTTCGCACGCATTCTATTACGGCAATTAGTATGGAGATGATTCCGCGAACTACGCTTGCTCAAAAGATGGATGCGTTGAGTTCGCAAGCGAATTTAGCGGGTTACGTAATGGTAATTCTCGCTTGCCAAAAATTGCCGAGTATTTTGCCAATGATGATGACTCCTGCGGGAACTTTGAAACCTGCGACGGTTTTTGTGATCGGTGCGGGAGTTGCGGGACTTCAAGCAATTGCGACGGCAAAAAGACTCGGTGCAAAAGTCGTTGCGTTTGATACTCGTCCAGTTGTCGCCGAACAAGTTCAATCGCTCGGTGCAAAATTTCTCGACATTGATCTCGGCGAAATGTCCGAAACAAAAGACGGTTACGCCGTCCAACTCACGCCCGAACAAATTGAACTCCAAAAACAAGGACAGAAAAAACAAATTGCCGAATCCGATGTTGTTATCACAACCGCTCAACTTTTCGGACGCAAACCGCCTTTGATAATTCCAAAAGATATGGTTTCGGAAATGAAAAAAGGTAGCGTCATTGTTGATATGGCGGCGGAAAGTGGCGGAAATGTTGAAGGTTCGGTCGCAGGTGAAACTGTTGAAGTTGATGGAATTACAATAATCGGTGATGGAAATTGGACAAATTTCGTGGCAAAAGACGCAAGCGTTATGTATTCGTCAAATCTTTATAATTTAATAGATGAATTTTGGGACGAAGAAGCGAAAAGTTTTAAATTGGATTTTGAGAACGAGATTCTAAAAGGTTGTGTAATTACGCACGAGGGCGAAATTGTTAATGAAACGATCAAGAATTTGAAATAAGAATTTTGCCTACGAAACATACGATACATACGAAAATAAATACAAAGAAAGCAAAATTTTTATTTCTTTTTTTCGTTTATTTCGTAGGCAGAAAAATCTTCTCTTTATCTGAAATCTGAAATTTGAAATTTGAAATCTGCATATTATGGAAATAGTATTTTTAGCATTCATTTTAATTCTCTCGATATTCTTGGGCTTTGAGCTTATCAATAAAGTTCCGGCAACTTTGCATACGCCTTTGATGTCGGGTTCAAATGCGATTTCGGGGATAACTTTGATCGGGGCATTGGTGACGGCAGGTGCAGGACATTCGCAACTTGCGACAGTTTTGGGAACGGCGGCAGTTGCCTTAGCGACGATAAATGTTGTCGGTGGTTATCTTGTTACAGACCGTATGCTCGAAATGTTCAAAAAGAAAAAAGCGGGAGAAATAATTAAAAAATGAACACCGCGATATTCATAAACATTGCTTACATTTTATCAGCCATACTTTTTATATACGGGTTGAAGGAATTAGGTTCGCCTGCAACTGCAAGACGCGGAAATTTTATATCTTCGCTCGGAATGTTCATCGCCGTTGTCGTCACGCTTTTTAATCAAGGAATTATTGTATATCAATGGATTCTGCTCGGAATTGTCATCGGCGGAGTTATCGGAGCATTAGCCGCACGAATGGTTGCAATGACGGCGATGCCCGAACTTGTCGC
>JBGTHN010000539.1:0-2289 GCA_041746235.1 Pyrinomonadaceae bacterium
GATCAAGCACATCTTACAAAAGAATTATCTTCAATGACCGGACGTTCGCCAAAATCCTTTGAAAAAAGAATCAAAGATGTGGAATACGAAGATTTAATTAAATAATTCCGCACGATGTCGCAAAAATACAAGATTTATTTCCACCTACATTTGATAATTAAATTATGAAAACAAAATCTATAAATGTAATCGCTATTTTGAGTTGTATTCTTGTCTTTTCCTTCGTTGTCAACGCACAAACATTTGGCTCAAATGATGTATCTGAAAGTATTGAGCAAATGAAAAAACTTCAGTTTCTGGAAGGCGAATGGGAAGGAATGGGCTGGCGTATGTCAGGTAAAGGAGAGCGTGTTTATGTTAAAACCTATGAAAAAGCCAACTACAAACTCGGCGGTTCAGTGATGGTTATCGAAGGTTTGGGGAAAGTTGACGGAAAAGTTGTTCACGATGCTTTAGCGTTTGTTCAATATGACGAAAAACAAAAGAAAATCGTCATTAAAACCTTTGTTCAAAATGGCAATTCTCTGGAAATGTATCCCGACATTTCCGAAAACAAACTGATATGGGGTTTTAAAATTCCAAATGTGGGTGAGACACGTTTTACAGTGATTCGCAATGAAAAAGGAAACTGGTTTGAAATCGGCGAATTTTCACGCGATGACGGCAAAACTTGGGTTAAAACTCTGGAAATGGAATTATCAAAGGTCGGTTCAAAAAAGAAAATTGAAAATTTGGAAGCGAAACGAATCGCCGAAATGAAAAAAATGGATTTTCTTATTGGAACTTGGAAAGGCAAAGGTTGGATCATACTTCCGAGCGGACGAGAAACTTTTACCGTTACGGAAAGTCTCGAATCTAAACTCAATGGTCAGATTGTCGTTGTTGATGGTTTGGGAAAAAGCAAGGATGAAAAAACCAGCAAAGAAAGAATTGTCCATCAAACTTATGGAATTTTTTCTTACGATGCAGATGCGGACAAAATACAATTTCGTTGGTATAAAGCAGTTGGCGGCGAAGAAAATTTATCAACAATAGATGTTTCCGGTGATAATAAATTTAGCTGGGGTTTCGATGTTCCTGAAAATGGTGTGAAAGTAAAGTTCTCAGAAAGTATTAATGAGAAAGGAAATTGGCTAGAAATTGGTGAAATGACACGCGATGGCGGAAAAACTTGGTTTAAGTTTTTTGAAATGGAATTGAGCAAAGTTCCTGAATAATAAAAATTTAGAAACAAAAAAAGCTACTCGATATTCTGAGTAGCTTTTTCCTGCTTATAAGTTACAGGGGCTGAGAACAAATTTAGCTTAACGCAAACAATCTTGGCGGAGCTTTTCGCTTGAGAAGTTTACGCAGTTTCAAGCGAGCTTTATGTAGTTGGGATTTGCTTGTTCCGACTGAACATCCCAAAATTCGTGCTACTTCTTCATGTTCAAAACCTTCAATATCGTGCAAGATAAAGACGCTTTTGTAACCTGCGGGAAGTTGTTTGATCGCATTCTCAAGTGCAATTTTATCAACCACCGGCATTTTGTTAGGTTTTTCTGAACCGCGAACTATTTGTTCCGGTGTTTCGCCTTCTTCGGTTGTTTTTTCAAACTTAACCGTGCGTTTGCGAAAGTGCATTAAAACTTGATTGACAGTTAGACGGTGCAGCCAAGTTGTAAAAGCTGAATCGCCGCGAAAACTTCCGATCTTGCGATGAAGTTGGATAAACACGTCCTGTGTTAAATCTTCTGCTTCGTTGGTATTTTTGAGCATACGCAAACAAATTGCATAAACTCTGCGGTGATGACGATTGTAAACTTCTTCAAAGGCAATCATATCTCCCTTCGAAGATGCCTGTGTTAATTCGTAATCGCTTAATGAAGTAATGTCAACTTTTTGGGCTTTTTTAACTTCATTTGTTTCTGCAACATCTGTTGTTGCACCTTGTAATATCGGATAATCTAAAGTTTCTGTTGTTGTCATTTTCTAATTCCCCCTAGTTTTACTTAACTACAATTCGCGTGCCAAAAGTCCAAATCCGATGATCTACTGTTATTATTCCTATTAATAAGACGTTTTATTCCATTTTTTCGCAGACATACTTTTATATTCGTGTGTCATCATAATTTAGATTTAAGAAGGTTCGTTATTGGGTTACTTGTTCTTTACGACGATTGAACTTATATTTCACCCCTACATCTGCCGTAAAACCGAAGTACTCTATGTTCGTGCTGAAGCGTTCACTTCCGAAGAAGGCGGCTTCTCGTTGATTGGTTATATTGTTCAAATTGAAGAATACAGTCC
>JBGTHN010000540.1:0-3027 GCA_041746235.1 Pyrinomonadaceae bacterium
ATAAATCTGTTGAACGATGAACACAATTATTATAAATCCCGTCAAAATTCCCCAAGCTCCGAGTGCAGTAGAATATGCCCAAGACCATTTTCCGCGTGCCATACCTAAAATTGCACCGACGGTCACTCCGAAAAGTAGAAAACTTCCGATGGAGTAAAGAATTTGTTTATCTCTGGCAAATTGAATAATTTGTTTCGGTAGAAATAGCGTAAATTCATAAATGAGATATGGTATGCGTTTAAAATCTCCCCACAGAGAATTTGTTTCTTCGCCCGCACCGACCAATAAAACACCGTTTCGCATCAAAAAGATATTGAACAGAGCCGACACCACAGATACGATTACCGAAACGGCAAAAGCTACATTACGGGAATTGTTCTGAGATGCTGCAAAGACATTGTAAAAATATTTTTCCTGTGCGTAATGCGTGAAAAATTCGACTGTGTGGCTGAAAGCAGGTAGTGAAATTGACACAATTATCGTTGCCAACCAAGCAGGTGTCGCTTTGCGAAATGATTGCACTAATGCACCTGAAATTCCCGATGTGAAAAAGCGAAAGCTGAATTCGACCAAAACCGCAGTCATTGTTACAAGCCAAGATTCACGGCTGGCTTTATAAACCGTAAAATAAAATGATGCCCGCAGGATCGCACCGAGAAGGGCGGATTTCCAGTTCCAGCGTTGAATTACTTGAAGCGGATGTCTGATCAAACTCACAAATACGTCGCCGATCGAGATATGTTCATTTCCAACAGATTCCAGATCGTCGGCATCTATGACCGATTGATGTATTTGATTTACTGACTGACTCATTTTTTACTTAGGGGAAGCGTTTTTGATCTGGCTTTCTTTGCGTTGTCTGATGCACTCTTTGTATGTGGCATAGACAGAATCAAAAACCGAATCCCATGAACGCGAAAGTGCAAATTCACGGGATTCTTCTTTCATTTTCAACAATTTTTCACGATTGTCCATTAGCTCAAGTGAATATTTGACAAAGTCTTGTAGATTTTTACAAACAAAACCTGTTTTTCCATGTTGAACTACAAATTTCGGTCCGCCTTTGTCTGTTACTAAAGATGGAACTCCCGAAGCGTTTGCTTCTTGAACAACATTACCAAATGTGTCCGTTTCCGAAGGGAATATGAAAACATCCATATTTGCATAAACTTCGGATAATTTTTCGCCTTCGACAAAGCCTGTGAAAACAGCTGTTTTCATATTTTCTTCGAGCCATTTACGTTCGTTCCCGTCGCCTCCGATCAAAAATTCAAACTTTTTATCGGTCTTTTTCAACAACTCTTTTTCAAGTTTTTCCAAAAAACGCACATTTTTTTCTGCCCGCAAACGTCCGACAAAACCAAAGCGAATCGTCCCATCGCTGACCGTTCTTTTTTGCGGTGTGAATTTTTCCGTATCAACTCCGCGATTCATCAGATGAGTTTCGCGTTTTGTGCCTTTTTGCAATTTGTCAATCAATTCCTGATTTGGTGCAAGAATAATCTTTGGCATTTTATAATAAAGAATCGCACCATCCAAAATTTTGCGTTCGGCTAAATCTGTCATTTTATTAACGGTTGAATCGGGCAGAAAGCGAAACATTCTTGTTAAACGCCGTGCCGCAAATTCGTGCAGATTTGTATGCCACGAGCCGACCATCGGCATTTTTAATTTCCAAGCCAAATATGCTCCCATAATACTTACATCATTTAAACCTGTAATATGAAAAACATCGGGTTGAAACTCCATCAGTTTTTTTAAGACACGATTTGTATGACGTTGAAAAAGCGGATCATATTTTAATTTGTCGTCCATCGGAAAAGCAATTGGCGAGCGTTTGAGCGAAAGATATTCGATTGATTCGTCTTTTGTTGTTTCGGTTTTATTTCCGGCGTGGATACACAAAAAAGGATAGCCGTTTTTTTTGGCATATCCTATTAATTTCTTGCTTGTCATCGCTAAACCGTCAACTTCCAGAAATGAATCGGGAAAATAGGCTACGCGGGGAAATTTATTCATAAATATAAAGTGGAGAGTGGAGAGTAAAAAATAAATTCATTTTACTCTCTGCTTCCCACTAATTTTAAGTTGTTGAAGATGTCGGCGAATTTGGCAGACTCGTTGGAGTTTCTGTTACTTCCGGTATTTCAAATTTTGTTTCTTCCAGAGTTTTTGGAACACGGTCTTTCTTTTTCCTCGCCAAAGAAAAGACCGGACGGAATCTGGGGCTTCCCAAAACTCCGAGCGTCCAAATTGCCCATTGAACCCACAAAGGACCTGTTTCCCATCCGTGAACGGATAAAGGTGTTAAGCCTCGACCATCATCAAGGTCAAAGAATATACGATCAAACCATCTACGGCGATGTTCGGGAAATTTGGGGTAAAAACTCAAAATTTCCGAAAAAGATTGCAATTGTCGGGAATGGAGCGGTTGCATATATTCCGGCATTAAAACGACTTCGCTGCGTTTATCAACACGAATTTCTTCAACGAATTCTTCAAAAGTATTGCCTTTGGTTAAATTTATTACTGTATTTGGTTTGCAACCGTGTCTGTCGCCGCCGGTTGTAATCGGAAATCCCAAAGCCTCAGCCATTTCGATGACAGCTTTGTTTTCCGACCACGAACGAAATCCGTTAATCTCGAATGCGTGAATCCATTTTCCGTATTCTTTTATGAAGTTTTTTAGCAGAATTTCGTGGCGTTCTTGTCCGACTATCTCTATGTCCCAAAGCGGATGATTTAAAATAACAAGCACTTCCGGCATTTCTTCAAGCATTGCAAAAAGTTCGTGCAATTTTTGTTTGTTCGGCTCTTTATCTTCGCTAAATGTATATGCAAGAAGGGTTTGAGTTAATTCATCGGCTTTAGTTTTGGGAAGATTATGCACTCCAACGTGAAAAAAACCATATTCAAATGGAACAGTCCATTCGAGTGAAATCGGGGCTTTGCTATTTTCAACAGTCTCATTGATCGTTAGATTTCCGGCAATGCTATCATGATCGGTTATCGAAATAATCGCATTAA
>JBGTHN010000541.1:0-4063 GCA_041746235.1 Pyrinomonadaceae bacterium
CCATTTTGGCACTTTCTTCGGCGGAATCTACTTTGAGATGTTTTATCTCCGCACTTTTTAGACCAAAATCTTCGGGCGAAATTTCAAATGTTCTGATTTTGTTGCCGTTAATTTCCGCAACGAGCGTTTTACCGTTCAAAGTAACTTCGTCGAGTCCGTCCGAACCGTGAACAACCCAAGCTTTTTTCGTTCCCAGCATCGCCAGAGCCTGAGCCATCGGTTCAACCAGCGATTGATGCCAAACACCCAACATCTGTTTCGGAGCATTTGAAGGATTTGATAAAGCACCGAGTAAGTTAAGACTCGTACGAATTCCAAGATTGCGTCGTATGTCAGCAATTCTACGCAATTTCGGGAAAAATATCGGGGCAAATAGAAACGAAAGTCCCGCACCATTTAAGCAGGCTTGAGCAAGATTTGCGTCGCTTGAGATATTTATGTCCAGTTTAGATAACAGGTCGGCACTCCCGATCTTACTGGTTACTCCGCGAGAAGTATTTTTGGCGACGGCTAATCCTGCACCGGCGATAACAAATGCGGCGGCAGTCGTAACATTAAAGGTTTTTGCAGGACTCGAACCTGTTCCGGCGATGTCTATGTAATTTTTGTGATGTGTTTGAATTTGCAATGCTTGTTTTTGCATTGTGCGAGCCATTCCCGCTAGTTCTTCAAAAGTTTCTCCTTTGCTTCCCAACGCTACAAGCGAACCGGCGATCTGTGCCGGATTGGCATCTCTTTCCGCCATTGCATCAAAAAATACCTGCGAATCTTTAAATGACAAATTTTCTCCACGCATCAAACGCACGAGGAAATCGAAAAGTGGTGTGTCAGCCTTGCTGTTCGTAGCGAACATCGGGGCATCATTGAGCCAATCTGTTCCAGACATATTTTGATTATAACTTTATAAAAGGGAAGTTTGGAATGTGTGAGTAGTAAAAAAGGTGTTAAAAATAAAAATTAGTGGGGGGGTAGAAGGGTAACCCACTGTTTATACTATCTCAATATCCAGAAAGTTTTGCAAGAGTTTTTTGCCTTCGGAGGTTAAAATTGATTCGGGATGGAACTGAACGCCTTCGATCTTTAAGTCTTTATGACGCAATCCCATGATGAGTCCGTCTTTCGTTTCAGCAGTGATCTCAAGGCATTCGGGCAAAGTTTCGCGTTCAACGATCAGCGAATGATAGCGTCCTGCTTCAAAATTATTTTCAAGGTTTTTAAACACACCTTTATTTGTGTGAACAATCGTTGCGGGTTTTCCGTGAACAGGTTCGGGAGCACGAATAACTTTTCCGCCAAAGACCTGACCGATCGCTTGATGACCTAGACAAACACCGAGAATCGGCAATTTATCAGCGAAATGTTTTAAGACTGAAAGAGTTATTCCGGCACTATCGGGCGTTCCCGGTCCGGGCGAAATAAGTATTTTTTCGGGCTTTAGATCATTCTCTATTTCTTCGACAGTAATTTCGTCATTGCGAAAAATCTTCATTTCCGCACCGAGTTCGCCCAAATATTGCACGAGGTTATATGTAAATGAATCGTAATTATCTATGACTAAAAGCATACAATAAAATTTTAGAACAAACTTCGCACAATGAAAACGTCGCAATTCTGATTTCGCAAAATACCTGACTTATAAGAGTCATTCAACATAGAAAGAACAGTATTTAAACTGATTTGCGTGAGTTAAGTTTAATTATTACAGCCAATTTATTTACTAAACAAAAAATAAAACCTAAGATTATATTGATAAAAGCAGAATTTTAACCGACAAATTAAGATACAGGGAAGAATAGATATGAAATTTAGAACATTGAATTTGATCGCTATATTAATTTTTTCGAGCGTTTGTCTTTTTGCACAAGACACCGCCGAAAAAGAACAGAAAGATAAAACCGCCGAATTAAAAGCAAAGGCAATTGGGCTTTTACGTGAAACGCGAAACGAGGTAAATGCTCTGAGGACAATTGAAAATCGTATAAGTTTTACATCCGAACTTGCCGATCTGATGTGGTTTTATGATGCGGAACAAGGAAAGACTATGTTCTTAGAAGTTACGACGGATTTTATTTCCATACTTAACCGATACAATGCGGAAGTTATGACATACGGTGGCGAAGATGAAGAAAATGTATCTTTTATGAGCGGACGTTCGCCAACCGATAAAAGTCGTGCTTTCAGCCGTATGCAAAAAGCACTCGCTGTTCGTCAACAAATTGCTATCGGAATAGCATTGCACGATGCCGAACTTGGTTATGATTTTATGATTCAAACTTCGCAACTTGTTACCGATGCAAATTTCAAAAAGTTGGTTGAAAGTCAGGATCAACAGTTGGAAACAACCATCGTTGCATTTATGTCGGAACAGGATATTGACAAGGCTTTGGTGTTTGCACGCAAGGCTTTGAAGCGTAAATTCAATAGTTCAATGCTCGGTTTACTCGAAAAGGTTTATGAAAAAGACAAAGACAAGGGCAAAAGTTTTGCGTCGGAAATTTTGGACAAGGTTAAATCCGAAGTAAGAGAATCCGATGGCGGTTTGCAAAGTGCTTATTCGGTCTTACAGTTCGGCGATGCAAATATCGAGAAGGTAAAAGCAACTCCGGGAAAGAAACCTATATTTGATGAAAGTTCGTTAAAAGATTTAGCAGAATCCTTTGCGGATGCTCTTATTCGTAAAAAAGAGTTTGAAGAGAGTTATATGATTAGTTCATATTACGAAACGATCAACCGATTTTCACCGTCGAGTGCGAAGCGTCTGAAAAATAATTATAAAGATCATTTTGGTGGAATGGATAAAACGATGGATGCAAAGAAAGATGGAGATTCTAAAGTAGGTGACGGCAAGTTTGACGGCGATCCGCCGGAAATGAGCGAAAAAGATAAAAAGGCAGCGGAATTAGAAGAAAACAAACGTGATTTTCTTGAAAAACTGAGAAAAGGAGAAACAAAGGATTTGCCGGATGAAGAAAAACAAAAATTTATCGAAGAAGGACAGAACATTGTTTCATCATTTAAAGATCCGACGGAAAAAATTGCGGCGTTGAGCGGATTGGCAATAGTGGTTTCACAACTCGGAGATAAAAAACTTGCGTCGGAATTGATGAACGAAGCGAGCGGTTTGGTAACTACGCAACCACGAAATTATCTTGATTTTATGCAGGTTTGGACACTTGCCAGCGGTTACGCAGTTGTTGAACCGGAAAAGGCTTTTCCGATTCTTGATGATGCAATTTATCGTCTGAATGATACGGTCGAAGCGTTTGTAAAGGTTGGTGAATTTATAGATGTGGCGGAAGATATTATAATTGATAACGAGGTGCAACTCGGAAGTTTCGGCGGTTCGATGACCAGAAGTTTAGTAAGCACGGTCAACAGTTCGGAAGGAATTATCGGAAATCTCGCCCGTTATGACTTTGATAAAACCAAAACTCTCGCCAATAAATTCAGAAGAAATGAAATTCGCATAATGGCAAAAATGCTGATTATGAGAAGCATCCTTGATGATAGCAAAAGCAATATTTCTATTGAATCTTCGCCTGATTCAATCGGACCGTAAAATACAGAAACCCGAATGTAAATGAGTTACACACCCTCATTCACATTCGGGTTTCTGTATTTTTTAACCTAAACCCGTTCCCGTCAGCCAATGTCCGCCGTCAACTACGAGCGTTACGCCGTTGATATAACTCGCCGCGTCGGAACACAAAAACAACGCCGAGGATTCAATATCTTTGATCCGTCCGAATCTTTGCAGAGGGATCTTTTTCGTCAACGCCTCTTTTAATTGCGGCGGCAAAAGTCGTTTCATTCCTTCTGTGTCTTCGATCGGTCCGGGAGCGATTCCATTGACGCGGATTCCGTGTCTGCCCCATTCGACCGATAAATTTCTTGTGATCGCATCAACGCCCGCTTTTGCCGCCGAAACGTGAATTTGCATCGGTGTTGCGAGATAATGAAGTGTCGCGGAAATGTTTAATATCTGACCTTGATTCTCTTTTAATTGTTCATAAGCCGCACGACAAACATTGAAAGTTCCTTTTGTGTCAATATCAACAACTGT
>JBGTHN010000542.1:0-3321 GCA_041746235.1 Pyrinomonadaceae bacterium
GGCCTTAAAGGCTCTAAATGATCTCCCGCCGTTGCCCATATCCTGCACTTCGCCGACAAGTGTAAAGCCGTCCCGCTTCAAATTTACTTCCGCCGCGACAAAAGCTTCAAAACTCGCGTAGAAATGCGGTTTTACAACAATACTCGCAGTTTTATCGGCGTTGAGAATAATATAACCGCCTTCGGCCGCCTGATCATTCCAGTTCTTCGGCACCGTAAAACTATATCCATTTTGCCGGTCGTCAATTTTCTTTAACGAAGTGTTCTGGGAAATTACGATTCCTGAACAGAGAAAAATCACAAAGGAAAGTAAAATGATCTTTTTCATTAATTTGGTTTTCGTAGCAGTTGAGATCTTGTTGGATCTTGTAGAGAGAAGCTGTTTGCAGAGTATGAATTTAGACCTCAATTCACGCCCATTATTCTTCGATTGCATTTTCTTTTGTCTTCCAGGATCCGGGTTCGTATCGATCGGAATCGCTCTCGTTCATTGAAGTTCCAGATTCCTGATCCTCAAATTCGGGTGCTCCGCCGAGCTCTTCACGGTGATTTCTGGGTTTTGCCGCAAAAGAGTATGCGTCCGACAGAAGCTCCCAACGGTTTTCTTTCATCAGCGGATGATGCGCAACGAGATCGCCCTTCCTCTCTTTAAATTCACAACCCGACAACGCCAGATATCGAAGTTTGTAATACATTCTTCGATAAATGACCGCGGCTGATACGGTGACAAATCCTGCACCAAACAGAAGAATAAATAGCAGAAATACGATCATGTTTTTTGAATGGAGCGTTTACTAAGAGATTACAAATAGTCCGAGTTAATTCTACAACAGCTTTCGGGAAGTTTCTATTTTTCCGGGAAATTGATCGAATTCGGTGGAAAATGAAGGGAACTGCGGGCAGTTAGCATTAAACAGTTAGAAGTCAGCAGGCAGAAACGCGACAGTGATGGAGTGTGCTCGTTGTCAGCCAAGAAACGCAATAGAATTTATACCCACTCCGACGGCAGAAACGCGACAGTGATGGAGTGTGCTCGTTGTCAGCCATGAAACACAAACGAAATTATGCATGCTCCGAAGGCAGAAACACGACAGTGATGGAGTGTGCCCGTTGTCAGCCAAGAAACTCAGGTAAGACCAATCCCGGATCTTTCGTTCCTGTCACCAACGGTGACAAACAACATAGCGTAGGGTGAAATGACGCGATAGCGAAACGAAACCCTACAAAAGGAAAAATCGGATTTCGCTCGCTGAAGGTGAGCCACAAGTTCTGCGCGAATTGTTGTTCACTTACAGCGAGCGGTCGGTTCGTATTGACAACGCAGGGTTCCGCTCATTTCTATCGCTTCACCCTGCGCTATAATGTTTGTCGCTTTCAGCGACCTCTGAAACAGAAATTTTCCCGAGTCGATCGAATCGATTAAATATCATCGGCTTTATTGGCAAGCTGGGCGATCAAGGCTTTAACGAGGTTGTTCACGTTGTTTATTATCCGCACGCCCGCGTTATTTTTTTAACCTCAATATTAAATTCCTCTCTGATCTTGCCGATCGGAACATCCATATACGATTCAAAATCTGACCAATCCCATGGTTTACTCATCCGCCTGACTCTAAGGATCATACCCGGGATAGCAACAAAAAGCCGCAAAATATTTTTCGCAATGTGCCGGACACTATACATTCTAAAAAGCGCAAAAGCACCGGCCTCACGATATCCCGCAATGTGTTTCCAAAATCCAAGAGTCGTTCCAAAGACCGTCCAGATCTTGACCGTTCCCTCACCAAAGATCGAAGTATCGCAGCCAAAAACGACATGGGCAATATCATGACATCGAAAGAATTCTTGAGCTTCATCAGACGCATCTCTATCGGAGAAATACTTCACATTCTTTTTATTAAACGTGTCGAATCCTTCCCGAAGTGTGATTTCTGACTTCATTGGTTTAAGTACGAATTTTCTCGTAAGCCGGGGATTCACAAACGCTCAGCCAATTTCCAAGATAAATTCATGAATCCCAGAACCCATCAATAAGCATTCTATTCCTTTGGGGAAATCGTTCGATGGATTCTTGTTTAAACGCAAGGGAGTTTTTTTGTCAATCGGGAATAATGTCGCAAAACTTACGTCCAAGGAAGTTGCAAATTTTACCATCCCCGAAATCTTTTGGTAACTTAGTCATTGCAATTTTCCCTATTACTTGCCCCACAGCGAATTCCCAAGGCTTAGGAGATGGCGTAAGTCCCACTAATATATTTCGGATTTCTTTTAGGTCGAAGTACTTCCGATCGAATCCTTCTTTTTTGAAGTCGGTCATGATTCTATGCTTTGGATGGCTATGAAAACTACTAAGCCAAATATCAATTAACACCTTTAGATCTTTCCAACTGGTGTCCAAAGTCGCAAGAACTTCATCCGTTAGAATAAGATTCTCCGCAGATCTGCAAGAAGTTCTGAATCGCGATAATGGTGGGCGATCCGCGATTTCTTCGACTCCCCCGTCTCGATCTCGAAGCGAGTAGGCACGAGCGTTGTCGTAAACACCGTGAATTAACTCAATAACAGCGTCCTCGAAATCATCTAAGTTGCGGATTCCTCCAACAGGGCATGGGTACAAACTGAGGGCGCCATTTGCCGATCTAACTGCCTGTTGGAATATTCTTTCATCATCCTCTCCTTCGACAAGCAATATAGGACTTTGATTGAAAAGATTTGAAAGCGGATGAGCACCAAATATTGGAAGGATTTTCCGGTGGGTATCAGAAATTTCATTGAAATTCGCATTCGAGCTTCCGTTTTCTAAAATTGAAAAGCGTGATTCCGGATAATCCAACAGACCACCTAGGATCGCAGTACTATGAGTTGCGATTATTATTGTAAAGTTCGACACTTTTACTAGATCGATTAAGAAATATACGAACCCTACTTGTAAATCAGGGTGAAGATGGACATCTGGCTCGTCAAGTAGCAAAATATTTTGACAATCTTCTTTACAAGATTTTGCGAAGGTCAAGCACTCAATCGTTAATGCGATCAATTCCGATTCACCGCTACTTATATGTTTAGGATCCAATTTAATTCCAGTTACGCGATGAAATATTTCAAAATCTCCTTTTAGAGATCTTTCTACCCTTACATTTGTGAGCAATCTATTAATTTTTTCAAGGGTTGATTCAAAAGTGACGGTAAGATTCAATCTAACCGATTCCTGCTGCTCAATCTCCCTTAGTATTAGGATTTCAAGTTTTCGGAATTGGCCAACCGTATATTCTTTGAATTGATTCCACTGATTGTTTCGTTTCTGACCTGTTACCCACCCTTCA
>JBGTHN010000543.1:0-9923 GCA_041746235.1 Pyrinomonadaceae bacterium
TAAAATTACAAGCTAATCCAATGCCAATAATCAACGCCAGAACCAATAAAATATTAAACTTATTGTTTTTCATTTTTAATCTTTCTCCCTTCATAATTAGAAATAAATACACTTCCAATTACTAACGCGAAAGGCTAAGCCAAAAAGTATCAATTAAAAATATTTTTTTTTCGAGATTTTTTTATCGTAGAAATGATATTTTTAATTACACTGTTGCAATAGAAATAGTATCCTCAATAAATTGTATAAAATATGAGGTGTAAGTTGGTAAAAAATCAGAACACATTTCAATTTTCGGATACTTTGAAAAGAGTTGTTTGGTGTCTGATTTTAACGGCGACTTTTGTTATCCTGCATTTTCCTGCTCATGCTCTTGATCCACAAAAATTAATCAGTCAATTTACACATACGGCTTGGTCTGCAAAGGATGGAATTCCAGCACCAATTCGGGCGATTACACAAACTCCTGACGGATATTTATGGCTCGGAACAGAAGCAGGATTATACAGATTTGACGGGCTTCGTTTTATACTTTGGGAATCAGATTCAGGTGAAAAACTTCCGGTTGCAACTGTTTTGTCGCTCTGCATTGCCCGCGATGGCAGTCTATGGATCGGATTTGGTTCCGGCGGAATCAGCCAAATACGCAATGGACATTTGAAAAATTATTCGTCGGATGACGGTATTCCAAACGGCGGAATTCAGACAATTGCCGAGGATTTGAGCGGCTCGATCTGGGCGGGCGGACAATACGGGTTTGGAAAGTTTCAGAATGGCAAATGGCAAAAAATCGGAGCGGAATCCGGATATCTCTGAACTTCCCAAATTTCGTTGCAGAGTTTTGTATAGCGATTCGTCAGGAAGATTTTGGCTCGGTTTTGAGAACGGCGAGGTTGCCGTTTATGAAAAAGGTGTTTTCCGTGTTTTTTCTAAAAAAGACGGTTTACCGAGTGGAAAGGTGCTTGTAATTACGGGCGATTCGGCGGGAAAAATCTGGATCGGCGGAGAAAGCGGTTTAAGCCGATTTGATAACGGGCGATTTTCCACAATTAAAATGGAAAGTGGTTTACCGGGAAACTCCGTTTCGGGAATCATTGAAGATGATGCAGGTTTTCTGTGGGTTGCCGGATCGCTTGCAATTTTTCGTGTGAGTTTGCAGGAACTAGAAAAGGCTTTTAAGGATTCAACGCATAAACTGCAAGGCATTTCATTTGACGCAAGCGACGGACTCAGAGGATTACCAAGGCAACGCGAACCTTTTCCGACAGCTACTCGCGGTTCTGACGGGCGACTTTGGTTTGCCACAACCGGAGGTATCGCAGTAATTGATCCAAAAATTGGCATAGAAATAAAGTGCCGCCTCCAGTGATGATCGAATCCGTTAAGGCAGATGAGCAAATACTTTCAGCCAGCAATGGTTTGCAACTTCCTCCAAATACACGAAATATCGAATTTCATTACGCTGCACTTAGTTTAACTGCACCTGAAAAAATTCTTTTTCGCTATAAACTCGAAGGTTACGATAAAGATTGGCGGGATTCGGTCAATGTCCGCGAAGCCGCCTATACAAATTTACCACCGGGACATTATCGTTTTAAGGTTATTGCCTGCAACAACGACGGAGTTTGGAACGAGGAAGGTGCGGTGCTTGAATTCATTATTATTCCTGCCTTTTATCAAACTAACTGATTTTTGTTATTTTGCGTTGCAATCGTCGGAGTTCTTGTCTGGGTAATTTTAAAATGGCGTGTTCATCAGATGACTCATCGCTTGCATTTACAGTTTGAGGAAAGGCTTTCCGAAAGAACACGAATTGCACAGGATTTGCACGATACGCTGTTACAGGGAGTTGTCAGTGCCTCGATGCAGTTGGATGTTGCGGCGGATAAATTACCCGCAAATTCTCCGGCTAAACCACAAATAGATCGCATTATTGAATTGATCGGTGAAGTCATAGAGGAAGGTCGAAACACGGTTCAGGGACTTCGTTCGTCTAATAATCACAGTTCCATTAATTTTGAACGTGAATTTTCTCAAATCAAACAGAATCTGGATGTTCAAGATCAGTTTGATTTTCGGGTTATTGTCGAAGGCTCAACACGTCCTCTGCATCCGGTTATCAGCGACGAAGTTTTTCACATTTGCCGGGAAGCTTTAATAAATGCTTTTCACCATTCAGGAGCGAAAACAATAGAGGTCGAACTTGAATACGCCGCACGTTATTTTAAAATTTTAGTCCGCGATAATGGAATCGGTATTGATTCAAAAATACTAAAAGCGGGACGTGAAAGACATTTTGGACTTTCGGGGATGAGAGAACGTGCGGAAAATATCGGTGCAAAATTAAAAGTCTGGAGTCGAAAAGGAGCCGGAACGGAAATAGAACTTTCCATTCCAAACAAAATCGCATTTGAAACGGAATACACAAATCATCCGTTTAAGTGGTTAGGTAAATTATATACTCGACGGAGCAAATTTCAGCATTCCACGTATTTCGACCGGAACAAAAGAATTTTTGAAAGCATTAAATTCACCCGCTCCGCCGGAACTTGAAAAAATGCCGCCGCTCGAAGCACGCAAAGTTTTGGAAAATGCACAGGCTTCGGTCGAAGTTGATATTTCGGGAATCGAGGAATCGGAGAAAACGATCAATGCCGATGGTTTCGAGATCAAATTAAACATTATCCGCCCCGAAGGCAAAACGGAAAAATTACCTGTTTTTATGTTCATACACGGCGGCGGTTGGGTTTTGGGAGATTACCCGACGCATCAACGGCTTGTTCGTGATCTCGTTGTAAATTCGGGTTATGCGGCGGTTTTTGTAAATTACACGCGAACGCCCGAAGCACAATATCCGCAGGCGATCAATGAAATTTATGCGGCGACAAAATGGGTTGCGGAAAACGGCGATGAAATAAATGTTGACGGGAAAAATATGGCAGTTGTTGGCAACAGCGTCGGCGGAAATATGACGGCGGTAACGACTCTGATGGCAAAAGAAAAAGGCGGACCTGAGATCAAACTGCAAATTCTGCTGTGGGCGATAGTTGATGTGGATTTTGAAACGGAATCCTACAAAGAATTCGGCGAAAAACGTTTCTTAACAACGCCTCTGATGAAATGGATGTATGACCTTTATTTGCCCGATGTTGAAAAACGCAAGGAAATATACGCATCGCCTTTGCAGGCAACGGTCGAACAATTAAAAGGTTTGCCTCCGGCATTAGTGATAACAGGCGAAAGCGATGTTTTGCGTGATGAAGGCGAAGCCTACGCACGAAAATTAGAAGAAGCTGGAGTTTCTGTAACTGCGGTTCGTTACAACGGAATGATCCACGATTTTGGCTTACTAAATGGTTTAGCAGAACTTCCGCAGGTTCGTTCGCTTTTTAAACAAGCAGGAGCAGAATTGAAAAAACATTTGGGTTAAAGCCTAAATAAAATATTGCGAGTTTTAATTAACAATTCATTTAACTAACAGACACATTTATTCAATAGGAGATAAACAAATGAAAGAAGGAACTTTTGAAGGAGTTGGCGGATTAAATATTTTTACACGCACGTGGCTACCGGAGGGCGAACCTCGCGGCGTAGTTGTAATTGTTCACGGTTTTAATTCGCACAGCGGACAATATTTGTGGGCAGCAGATCAATTATCGTCGAACGGACTTGCCGTTTATGCGTTGGATCTGCGTGGACGTGGACGTTCGGAAGGCGAAAGATTTTACGTTGAGAAAATTGAGGATTTTACAGATGATGTGGAAACACTTGTGAAGCAAGCAAAATCCGAGAATCCCGGGCTGCCCGTTTATATGCTCGGACACAGTGCAGGCGGTGTTACGGCTTGCGTTTACGCACTCGATCATCAGGACGAAATAGACGGTTTGATCTGCGAGAGTTTTGCTTATGGACTTCCCGTGCCTGACATCGTTCTAACATTCTTAAAAGGCTTGAGTTACATCACTCCGCACACACACGTTTTCAGTTTGAACAACAAAGATTTTTCCCGCGATGAAAAGGTCGTCGAAGAAATGAACAACGATGTTCTCATCAAAGGCGAATCACAACCCGCACAAACGGCGAAGGTTATGGTAAATGCGAGTGAGCGTCTGACAGAAGAGTTCCCGCAAATTACGATTCCGGTTTTGATAATTCACGGAACGAAAGACAAGGCTACAAAACCAAGTGGAAGTCAGCATTTTTATGAGCAGACAGGTTCAACAGATAAGACTCTCAAACTTTACGAAGATCATTATCACGATCTACTCAACGATCTGGATAAAGAGATTGTAATGGCAGACATTCAAAATTGGACTGATGAGCGTATTCCCGCATTACAGGAAACATCAGCCGTTTCGGGAGTATAGATAGCAGACGAATTAAGACTTTGAGCGGTCAAAATATGGTAAAAGTCATCACGGTAATTGAAGATCGAATTCCGCTGGTAGAAGAAATTTTGGGCGAGTGGGAAAGTGAGATTGGTAAAGATTTCGCAGGTTATAAAAACCACGTTTACCGGATGATCTATTTCTGTCTTGCCCAAAACAATTTCAGCGTTGAAGATCGCGAAAAAATAATCATTGCCGGATGTTTTCACGATATTGGAATTTGGACGAAAAACACTTTCGACTATCTTCCGCCGTCTATTGATCTGGCAAATGTTTATCTGAAACAAAATGGTCTTGAGCAATGGATTCTTGAAATTGAGTTGATGATTGACACGCACCACAAACTCGGAAAATTCCAAGATGCCAATCATCCGTTAGTTGAAGTATTTCGCAAAGGCGATTTGGTAGATTTTTCGCTGGGTTTGGCAAAATGCGGTTTGCCGAAGACTTATATAAAAAGCGTCAAAAACCAATTTCCCAACGCGGGATTTCATAAACGACTGGTCAAACTCGCAGGCGGATGGTTTTGCAGACATCCTTTAAATCCGCTGCCTGTTTTGAAATGGTAATGCGTGCAGGAAGAAAGGTGCGGTTTATTCGTTGAATTGTTCCGAAACGCATAATAAACTTCTTTTATAAAGGAACAATGGCACAATCTTTCGAGACAAATGGAATAAAAAATCGTCCGCGTTTGCGAACGCTCGAACCGACTGTTGGCGAACGCCACGGCGGTTGGAACTGTTTTTTGATCTCGTTTTTGTTCTTGGAACACGAAAGCGAAAAGATAAAATAAATTTATTCGGGAGAAAGAATATGGACGGATGCGAACATCTTAAAGAAATCAGAGCAGTTACACCGAGTGCGGACGGTTGTGAAGATTGTTTAAAAATCGGCAGTTCGTGGGTTCACTTGCGGTTGTGCGAAAGTTGCGGTCATGTCGGCTGTTGCGACAATTCACCGAACAAACACGCGACCAAGCATTTTCACACCAGCAATCATCCGATTATCAAATCATTTGAGCCGGGCGAAGATTGGGGCTTTTGCTATGTTGACGAAAGATATTATGAAACACTGCCGACAGTTTAGTGGAAAGTATGAAAAAGCCGACTAAAATTTTATTGCAAACAACAATTCCATATACGGAAAATGATTGGCACATCGGGCGATTTTCTTTGCTCAGAGAGCATCTTGAATCGCTGACAGATGAAAACGGTGATCCGCTTTATCAAGTTACAGGACGAAATATTGAAAAAGATGCAGATGGAAGCGATAAGATTTTGAGCCGACTTGATAATACGGGTTTTGACGAACTCTGGCTTTTCGCGGTTGATACGGGCGACGGTTTGTCGAAAACTGATTGCGAAGCAATTTCCCGTTTTCGACAGTCCGGCGGCGGAATTTTCTCGACCCGCGATCATCAGGATTTGGGATCTTCACTTTGCACTATCGGCGGCATCGGTGCGGGGCATTTTTTTCATTCCGTAAATTGTGATCCCGACGAATCACGTAACTGCCGCGACGACCAAAACACAAAAAACATTGATTACCCGAATTATCACTCTGGTAACAACGGCGATTATCAAAAAATCGAATCGGTTGATACGGCTCACGAACTTTTGCAAAAACCGGATGGAAGTCGCATCGAGTATTTTCCGGCACATCCGCACGAAGGCGGAGTCGGCGTTCCCGACGGTGAAAATTCAGCTCAAGTAATTGCCATCGGAACAAGCAAAGTTTCGGGTCGTCCATTTAATTTGATCGTGGCTTTTGACCGAAAAGAAGACAAACACGGCAATCAATTGGGACGCGGCATCGCCGAATCGAGTTTTCATCATTTGGTTGATTATAATTGGGACATAGAAAAAGGCTGTCTCGATTTTGTCGAAGAACAGCCGGGAAATGACTTTAAGAAAAATCCGCAAGCCTTGGATGATGTCAAATCTTACGTCACCAATTTAGCAAAATGGCTTTCACCGATTAGCTGAATTGCTCAATGTAGTAAATGAAAAAAATCCCAAAAATCGCCGCTCATTCACGAATAAAAACTGCCTGGATGTGTTTCATAATGTTCTTTAGCAATTGTCATAAACCTTCTCCCGAATACTAGTTGATGTCTGTGTTTGATCTTTGTTCGCCTGTATCTACCACAACTTTCTTAGGATCATTAATCAAGTCCAATCTGGTTTTTTGAAAATTGTTTCGCCCTAATTCTAAAAGCCATGGATATATAAAATACAAAATTATGCTTACAAAATTTGTATGAATTATAATCAAAGCCGGAGTTCCCAAGATCAAATTGAATGAAAGAAAGCCATCTGCCAGCAATCCGTTTAGAAGACCAAATACATAAAAACCCAAAACAAAAAGCGGCAAAATGGAGAAACCGACAACATAAAGCCACGCAAAGCGATTTTTGATCTTTGACCAGGCGATCAAGAGCGGCGGCAGACAAATAGCCGTAACGAAAATAGCCGCCAGAATCTTACCGTTTGGCTTTGTAACATAA
Source organism: Pyrinomonadaceae bacterium (assembly GCA_041746235.1). Taxonomy (GTDB): domain Bacteria; phylum Acidobacteriota; class Blastocatellia; order Pyrinomonadales; family Pyrinomonadaceae; genus Aridibacter. Next base: position 6,895 of record JBGTHN010000543.1, read on the forward strand.
CCTTCAAATAATTTAAGAAAAAACACCTTTTCATCACCGCCGCCCTGCACAGCGGAAAAAATTCTGGCAAACGGAAGCGGTGCAAAGATCAGCGACATTCCGATTGCCTTGTAATTATTTGATGTTGCTTTGAGCAATAAAATTACGCCCGTCCACATTACCAAATAGCTAAAGATCGGTCCGACCGCAGTTGCTAAAAAACTCCAATTCGGTAAATTACAATCTGCTGTTGTTTTCCAAACATTGAAATCCCTTTCGCCGTAACCGCCGCAGATCAGATAACCCGTATTGATATGAACCTGTTCATGAAGTTCGCCCAACAAAAGCATCAGAAAAAACATCGCGACCAAATATTTTATTGTGATACGTATTTTCATAATTTTTTCAGGTAAATCTTCTATACCAAAAGCAAAAAACTTGACTGCATTATTCAACGCGAAAAATCTATCGAAAATGTATCAAACAAAAAAAGAGTTAAACCATCGGGCTTAACTCTGAGAATTGACAGGATCAATTTTTGAAGAATTTGTTTGATAATTAATCTTCTTTTCGATAACAACTTTCGCCTTTTGCATCTGCTAGACAGATAAGGGATCTTCCGTATTCGTCTGTTTTTGTGCGAAGTTCAAATGTTTCGCGGTCGAGTTTATAGTTCTGTTCGCTGTTGCTGTTTGGAGCACATCTATTTTGTTTTCGCCAAAAGTTTTTGGTTGGAACGAGCGTAATCGTCGAACCGTTCACTTCATATTTTCCACGCTTATCATTAAAGAGCGAAGTCGTACAGCCATACATCGTTGAATTTGCAAGTCCTATGAACTCAAAAGTTCCGTTAGAATTAAAAACGTATTTGAAGGTCGAACCGCCACGCGAAGCGATCGCTCCGTTTGAAAGATTTTTCTCGCTTATCAAGGAAAAATTTCCATTTGTCCAAGTGCCGACGATTCCACCCGAAAAATTTCCTGCATTTGATGTGGAAGGTTGAACACTATTCTCATTTTTCGTGTTTGAATTCGGCGATAAAACTTCCGTCCAAGCCAAAACTAAAGCATCGTCAGTCGGAACATAAAAACCAAGAACAACACGCCGAGTCGGGTTTGTTTTGAATACGCTGAAAACAGTAATTCCACCATCTGTTCCGCCAACTTCATAAGTCCAACCTTGTTTTTGCAAATTGCTTTGAAGTTGGTTTATCAAATTTCCGACATCCGACATTTTGTAATTTTCGCCCGCCCACGCAAGCACTTCGCGTTCGCCTGCGATCAATTTGCCTTCGCCCGCATCAACGATTTGTTTAAGTCCTGCGTTTACTTCTGCCGGAATACTATTTGGCAAAATCCTCACAGCATTATTTGGAAGTTGTGTGTTTGTAATTGTAGAGGTTGTCGCATTTTCAGTTTCCTGCGAAAAGACAGCAATACTCAATAATAAGAGCATCGGTATAATTGCATATAATTTATTTAACATTTGTTTGCTTCTCCTTAAATCAGATCGAATTATAATCCGTATTTATCAACGCGAAAATTTTATGCAAAAGGGTTCAATATTTTAAATGAGCTTTGAATAAATTTGTTTAGTTCAAACATCAAACATAAAAAAGCGGCAGAACGATCATTGACCATTCTGACGCTTTTTAGATTTACAAACTTATTTGAAAAATCTGCAAATTAAAGAGTTAAGAAACAAACTTCGGAATATAAAACATATACCTTAGTAAATTATCGTAACATTAAAATTATCATTACTATCCGTAGTTGTTCCGCTGTCCATAGCTTCCAATGTTATGGTATGTATGCTGGACGTAAGCGATTGCGGAATAAATACGGGGACTAATGCTTTATGCGAACTCTTTTCATTAGTAAATACATAGGAAGTCCAAATCGCTTGTCCATCTAATAACACATTTATTCCAATTGATTGATCAGCATTTCCTGACCAAGCCGAACCGGAAACAAAGATCAAAACATCACCGTCGCCATCGGGCGTAAATTGTTTCGATAACGGAAGCGGACCTACTCCTGAAATTATTGTTTGTGCTGTTGCCATAATTTTCTCCTAGAAATTGGGGTTTTGTAGAACAAGAAAATGCGTTTGATCATAAAAACGCTCTTTAACAAAAAACGTCAATCACGTTCCTATTTAACCAAACTATTTTTCTTAAATCTGAGATTACCATCTTATTTTTTTCAAATCAATAGTTTTAAAATAAAGGAGGCAAAGCATTCATTAAACGCTTTGCCGTTTTAAGATATTTTCCGATAGAAGTTAATCAAATTGTTGATAATCTCGGACGTTTCCTTTGTTGCCATAGACATTCATAATTGCCAGAAAAACAATTAAAGTTACCATAATTAAAAAAAGATTTAACTGAAATGAAGAACTTTGGTTTTCTGCATCCTCCAAATAATAATTATTACTTCTCTTTAACTTTGAAGTGTTTTGTTTTCTTGCGGAAATCTTTCCTTCAGTAATGTCAGAGGAATTATTTCGATAATCATCAATGTTTATGGTGTGTTCAGCAAGAATAATGTTGTCATTTTTTATATAACCCATTTTGGCAGAGACTACTAAATTTGAGCCGATAATAAAAAATATAATTGCGAATATAATCAAAAAAATATGTCTCAACTTTTTATCCTCCTTAAAATAAAATTGATATATATTGTCCAGATAAAAATAAAGGTGAGAGCATAAATTGCCCTCACCTTTTAACGCGAATAAAACTTTGAAAAAGTATCACAAAACTTTATAAATCATTCGGTGTTTTCAAAAATGCGATGATAAATAAAATTCCCAAACTCAAATCCATTAAACCAAATCCGAGCAATATAGTTGGAACGCGATCTTGCAGATACAAGATGATGATGGCAATCGCAAAGCTAAATTTTTCGATCACCGAAGGAATTATCATCAGGCGATATCTAACAGGATTTCGGGCGATGATCAAAAACACAATCTGAAATGCGATCGCTACGCCAATAAAGCCGTAATAATGTTCAGGATGTGTAATAGCGGGCGGAAAATCCAGACTC
>JBGTHN010000544.1:0-3639 GCA_041746235.1 Pyrinomonadaceae bacterium
TGTCGTCGTGTCTTTGCCGTTTGATTTAAGCGTGCATTTGCCGTAACCGCCAATCGGATTTTCAATCGCTTCGAGGTTTTTAAATGGTCTGATATTTCCAAGTCCGAGTTTCTGCAAATTCGGCAAGTCTATCGGACGCAGATCAATTACGTTCCCAAGCGTATCCGAACCTGCATCACCCCATTCCGCCGCGTCGGGCATTTCGCCGATACCCGCACTGTCTAAAACCATCAAGTTTATACGTTTGAATTTGCTCATAAATGTTTAAGTCCCGTGTCCAAAGTCCAGAGTCCAAAGTCTGTTGATTAAAGTTTAAAAGTTTGATTGGCAAATAACAAATGACTAGCCGAATATGAAGACTTTGGACTTTGGACACGGAACTCTGGACTAATTGGTTGGTGCAGTATAGCCTTCTCTAGCACGCACGTTTGTTCCTGTCGGCAGTCCTTTTAGTTCGACTTTTATCTGGCGGAATTTGCCGTCGCGTTTTTCGTTGGACGGGTAATATCCGAGGCTATAATTTGTGCCGATGTTTTGGGCAACATTTTGGAAAGCGGTTCGTGCTTCGCCGACACTTCCGACGGGAAAGACTTTTCCGCCCGAAGTTTTGGCGAGTGTTTGCATTTCGCGGTCGGCTAGATCGTAAAGCCGTTTGCTCATATCTAGTCGTGTGAAATCTCCGATGCGACAAAAATCATAGACCTTTTCCATTTTAGGATTATTGCCGAATAAACCGTAATAACGTCTGATCTGCGAATCCGAAAAACGCACGCCCGTTTGGCAATCGCCCAAAAGATCGGCTTCAAAGTTTTCGCGTGTGTTGATCTGGATAAAATATGTAACGATTCCTGCTTCGGTAAGAAGTTCGCGGGCTTCTTCAAAATCCGCAAGGCTTGTCGAATCAACGCCGTCGGTCAAAGCAACTAAGGCACGTCTGCCGCGATATTTTTCGTTCGGTTGGTTTTTGAAAACCTTTTCGGCAACTTGCAGAAGTCCGTCATAATATGGCGTTCCGTTGCTTGTCTGAACATTGGCAAGTGCTTCGTCGAGTTTTTTGCGGTCATCGGTGAGTTCGATCAAAACTTCGCTAACCGAAAAAGCCGTGTTGATATTTGTCTTCGGGTCTTTGTCAAAATCTGTGTTAAAGGAAACTATCGAGACTCGGTCGCCGGGTCGCAGAGAACTTATAAACATTGCGGCAGAGCGTTTGATAAGGCGTAGATCATTTCGGGTTGAACCTGATGTATCAAGCAGAAGTGCGACTTCAAAAGGTGCTTCGGTCGTCGAAAAACTTGCGATTTCCTGCAACTTTCCATCTTCATAAACGACAAAATTTTCTTTTTTGAGGGTCAAGATCGGCTTTCCGCTCGCATCGGTTACGACAATCGGAACATCAACAAGTTGTGTGTCTATCTCCAAGATTTCATCATCACTATTTTTTTTGTCTTGTGCCGACACCGAAAACAAAACACCCAAAAAGCATATAAGCAGAAAAATAAAACGCATTTTTTTCATCCTTAAAATCCTCCGATTTGTAATTTTAACAGATTTTTTTTTGTTAAGTGAAATTATTGTTAATTTCACTTAGTCTTATCTACTATTTTATTTTATTTTGTGCTACTCTTTTCCCACTATCTGCATAATTGTCAATATCTTCCCCTTACTTGTATTTTCTTCGTTTAGAAAGAATGCAAAATGGATATTAATAATAATTTAGAAATATAAAAAAAACCTTTTTGGAGAGGAGAAATATGAAACAAAATTTTGGTTTACGAATATCATCAATTTTGATGATCGTTATGAGTTTGATTCTGGTAATTTCCGTGTCGGCTCAAAAGTCAGCAAGTTTTGAAAAAACAAGTTCGACGGAATCAATTGGTCCCGGAACAACACTTTTAGTCGAAGATTTTACATACGCACCGGGTGCATTGCTAACAGATAATGGGTGGACAGCACATAGTGGTGCCGGAACGAATTCCATTGTTACATCTTCACCCGGCTTAACATTAACCGGTTATCCGTCATCAGGCGTTGGTAATGCCGTTGCGTTGACAACAAGTGGTGAGGATGTCAACAGAACATTCGCACCTCAATCAAGCGGTTCGGTTTATGCCGCATTTATGGTCAATGCCAGCGATGCTTCATTAACCACTCCGGGCGGATATTTTTTCCACCTTGGACCTGATCCGGTCGGCACAACTTTTCGAGGCAGAGTTTTCATTGTAAAAGATGCGACAAATAATGTCGCTTTCGGAATATCAAAAGCTGCCACAGCAGCAGCAGATGTTGTTCTAACTCCGTTTAGCTATTCATTAAACACCACCTATTTGGTTGTTATTAAATACAATATAGTAGCCGGTGATACGAATGACACTGTTAATCTATTTGTCAGCACAACTGTTCCGGTAAGTGAACCGGCTCCAACCGTTTCGGCATCTGATGTTGGAGCAACGGACTCTACAATGGGAACAGTTTCGCTACGACAAGGCACCGCAGCTACCCATCCAACAGCTAAAGTTGACGGTATCCGCGTCGGAACGACTTGGGCAAGTGTTACGCAAGCCGTTACAGCACCAACGCAAAATCATGTGGATTTTGACGGAAACGGTAAAACAGATTTTGTTGTTGTCCGTAACACCGGCGGTGGTCCAATGGGGCAAATAACCTGGTTTGTTGCTCTTAATGGTCCGGGAACTACTTCCGGCAGTCAGTGGGGTCTTGCAACCGATTTCTTCGTTCCAGCTGATTATGATGGCGATAATAAAACAGATATAGCTGTGTGGCGACCTGTTTCTACCGCACAACCTTTTGGTAATGCTTACTTTTATATTCTGCAAAGTGAAACCAATACCGTGAGGATTGATGACTTTGGTCAAACGGGCGATAATCCGAGAGTTATTGGTGATTATGATGGAGATGGCAAGGATGATGTGGCTGTCTATCGTGCCGGAGCAGTTGCCTTAGCACCAAGCACTTGGTATTATCGCGGATCTTTGACACCGGCAAATATCTCGGCTGTTGGCTGGGGACAGAATGGCGATTTCCCCGCACCGGGAGATTATGACGGAGATGGCAAAAATGATTTTGTTATCCAACGTAATAATGGCGGCGGATCAGCAGCATTCTGGAGAAATCGAACAACTGCCGGTTTTGATGTTGTCGTCTATGGAACACCAACCGATCCAATTACACCGGGCGATTATGATGGTGATGGCAAAACTGATATAGCAGTCGTCAGAGGCGTTGGTGGAAAAATCCTTTGGTATTATCTCAGGAGCATAGATGGCGTTTCAATCACAAATGAATTTGGCAATTCAGCAACAGATTTCCCAACACAGGGAGATTATGACGGTGACGGAAAAACAGATCAAGCAATCTGGCGACCAAGTGCGTCACCCGGAGGAAGTGCTTTTTGGGTGAATGGTTCAACCAGTGGAGTTGGAGGAATAGGCTTCGGACAAAACGGAGATTATCCGGTGGCTAATTACAATGTTTTCTAATTTGCTTATCAATTTAGCAAAAGGTTCGGAAGAGTTTTATCTCCTCCGAACCTTTTTTTAATTTCAATCAATATCTAAATCCCTAATTTCATCAACATTATTTTCACGTCGAGACCCGACGTTACAAGCACCTCGCATT